>NZ_JFJW01000079.1:22758-54509 GCF_000611125.1 Cupriavidus sp. SK-4 | reverse complement strand
GGGCGCCGCCGCCGTTGCCACCGAAGTCCAGGCCGCGGCGCCTGCGTGCCAGGTGTTCGCGCAGCCGGTCGACGTGGCCGATGCCGCCGCGGTGCAGGGCCTGGCCGACGAGGCCACGCGCCGCTTTGGCCAGGTCGATATCTTCTGCTCCAACGCCGGCATCATCCTGCGCAAGGGGCTGGAGGCGAGCGCCGAGGACTGGCAGCGCATCTGGGAAATCAACGTGATGGCGCATATCCACGCGGCCAGGGCGGTGCTGCCGCAGATGCTGGAGCGCGGCGACGGCTACTTCATCAATACGGTGTCGGCCGCGGGCCTGCTGTCGCAGATCGGCTCGGCGCCGTATGCGGTGACCAAGCACGCCGCCATCGGCTTTGCCGAGTGGCTGTCGATCACCTACGGCGACCGCGGCATCAAGGTCAGCTGCATCTGCCCGCAGGGCGTGCAGACCAATATGCTGTTCGGCGAGAAGGGCGAGCGCAAGGGCTTCCTGCAGGAAGGCTCGGTCACCGCCGAGCACGTCGCCGCGGTGACGCTCGAAGGGGTGGCCGACGAGCGCTTCCTGATCTTGCCGCACCCGGAAGTGCTTGAGTACTATCGCCGCAAGGGCCAGGACTACGACCGCTGGCTGCGCGGCATGCGCCGCCTGCATGACAAGGTGATGCAGGAGTTCGGCGGCATCGCGGTCTGAAGGCACGAGTAGTCCTGGCAGGTTTCGGCGGCGGCATTGGCCGCCGTCTTCACAATGCGGGCGGCCATGCAGCCGCCGGCAACAGGAGGAGAATCCATGCGTTTCGGTACCGTTGCCGCGGCAGTGCTCGCCGCGTCCGCCCTGGTGAGCGCGGCCCCCGCGCTGGCACAAGGCTACCCCGCCAAGCCGATCCGGATCGTGGTCGGCTTCCCCAGCGGCGGCGCGCCCGACACGCTCGCGCGCATCGTCTCGGAAAAGATCTCGCCCGCATGGGGCCAGCCGGTGGTGGTGGACAACAAGCCGGGCGCGGGCGGCAATATCGGCGCCGAAGCCGTGGCGCACGCGCCGGCCGACGGCTATACGCTGGCGCTGGGCACGGTCGGCACGCACTCGATCAACGGCGCGCTGTACAGCAAGATGCCGTACGACATGGTCAAGGACTTCGCCCCCGTGGTCCTGATCGCCTCGACGCCGAACGTGCTGGTGGTCAATCCCGGCGTGCCGGCAAAGAGCGTCGCAGAGTTGATCGCGCTGGCAAAGTCCAAGCCGGGCGGGCTGACCTTCGGCACCCCCGGCGTCGGTACCTCGCCGCACGTGGCCGGCGAAATGTTCAATTCGATGGCCGGCGTCAAGATCACGCACGTGCCCTACAAAGGCCGCGCCATGGCCATCCCCGACCTGCTCGGCGGCCATATCACCATGATGTTCGACAACCTGCCGTCGGCCTTGCCGGTGGTGCGCGAGGGCAAGCTGCGCGCGCTGGGCATTACCAGCGCGAAGCGCTCGGCCTCGGCACCGGATATCCCGACGCTGGCCGAGCAGGGGTTGCCTGGATTTGAAGCCGATTCATGGTTCGCCGTGTTCGCGCCGGCCAATACGCCGAAGGACGTGGTGGCCAGGCTCAACACCGAACTCAACCGCATCTTCACGCTGCCCGATGTGCAGGCGAAGCTGAAGACGCTGGGGCTGGATCCGATCCTGGGCACGCCGGAGAAACTGGCTTCCTATCAGCGGCAGGAAATCGCGAAGTGGGCGCGGGTGGTGAAGGAATCGGGCGCAAAGGCGGAGTAAGGACGGAGTTGGTGTGGGGCTTTCGCATACCGATGGTGTGCTCCCTCTCCCGCTTGCGGGAGAGGGTTGGGGTGAGGGCCGGGAGTGTCGACGAAGTGCTTTGTGTCGGTATGCCAGCGCCTGCCCTCACCCCCTGCCCCTCTCCCACAGGCGGGAGAGGGGAGCGAACCGTCGGGATCGGGACGGCTATGGGTGCGCAAAGACCTAAGCGTCCGGCTCCACCGCCCCCCGCGCAGGCTCCGCGCCGCTGGCATCGCGCAAGCGGCTCAGGCTGATCAAGGCCCCCAGCGCCGCCACCACTGCCGCAAGATACAGCGCAATGCGCGCCGCGCCGGTCGGCGCCAGGCTGAACAGCAGCGCCACCACCGCGGTGCCGGTGGTCTGCCCCAGCAGCCGCGTGGTCGCCTGCGCGCCGCTGGCGCCGCCGCTGCGCTCGGGCGGCGTGGCGCCGATCATGGCGCGGTTGTTGGGGGACTGGAAGAAGCCGAAGCCCGTGCCGCACATCGCCATGCGCCAGACGATGTCCAGGCTGCCGGCGTCCGGGCCCAGCGTGGCCAGCCCGACCAGTCCGCCCGCCAGCATGGCCAGCCCGATGCCGGCCAGGATGCTGGCCGGGTAGCGGTCCGAGAGCCGGCCCGACACCGTGGCCATCACGGCCACCATCAGCGGCCAGGGCGTGATCAGCAGGCCGGTTTCCTGCAGGGAGCGGCCGAGCTGGTATTCGAGATAGAACGGCAGCGCGATAAAGGCCAGCATCTGCGTCATGAAGGAGCAGAACGAGGTGCCCACCGCCAGCGTGAAGGAGCGGCAGGCAAACAGGTCCACCGGCACCAGCGGCGCGGTGCGCCCATGCTGGCGCCGCACCAGCAGCCAACCCAGCACCACGGCCACGGCCATGCCCGCGGCGCCTGCGATGCGCCAGCGGGCGTGGCCCAGGCCGTCGACGCCGAGGATGAACATGCCGAACACCAGCGCCGACAGCAGCGCGCTGGGGTAGTCGAACTCGCGCGGCTGCGGCGGCGTCGCCGGCAGCGAAGTGCGGCTCAGCACCAGCGCGACGATGGCCACCGGCACGTTGACCGCGAACAGCCATTTCCAACTGGCGACCGCCAGGACCAGCGCGCCCAGCGACGGGCCCACGGCGATGGTCACGCCGACCACCAGCGCGTTCAGCCCGATGCCGCGGCCCAGGCGCGTGGGCGGGTAGATAAAGCGCACCAGCGCCGTATTGACACTCATGATGCCGGCGCCGCCGATGCCCTGCAGCACGCGCGCGGCCACCAGCATCGGCAGGTTGACCGCCAGCGCGCACAGCAGCGAGCCCAGCAGGAAGGTGGCCAGCCCCGCCCGGTACACGCGCTTGTAGCCAAGGATGTCCCCCAGCGACGAGAGCGGCAGCAGGCACACGGTCACCGTCAGCTGATAAGCGTTGACCACCCAGATCGTGCTGGACGGATCGGCCTGCAGCTCGCGCGAGATCGAGGGCAGGGCGATGTTGGCGATCGAACCATCGAGCACGGCCATGATCAGGCCGAAGAAAACAGTGAGGATCGCCCAGGTCCGCTGTGGCTGGGGAAGGCCTTGTTCTGGCTGCATGGGGAGAGACATTGAAGACAATGCCGCGCCAGCATCGGTCAGGCATGGCCAGGACGGCCACGGCGCAGCGTTGCCATTATCGTCCCGCGTGGCGATGCTCGCAAATCCGCTAATTGTGGTAAGGCGCAGCGCGCCGCGCGCACTATCCAGCTGCGGCGGCCTGCGCGTAGCCGCCCAGCCGTTCAAGCAGGGCTTCGGCCGCGGCTGCGGCGGCCGGGGTCCACGCCTGCGCTGCGTCACACAGTGCTTCCAGTGCCAGGCATGCCTCGACGATGGGCTGGCGGCGCACGATCATGAAGGCGCCGGCCGCGGCATGGGCCCAGTGCCGCAATGCCGGCAGGTCCTGCTGCACAATGATGTGCGCCAACGCTGGCAGGTCTTGCTGCAGCTGCCGGCGCAGCATGGCTTCGTAGCGGCGGCGATCAGCGGCTTCGGCCTGCGCAGCCGCAGCCGGATCGTCATTGGTGCCAGGGGGCGGGGCCGCGGCATGCCTGCGGCCGGGCAGGCCATGCAGGCACGCCTGAAGGTCCTGCAACGACGCCGGCTTGGCGACAAAGCCGGAAAAGCCGTGCAGGCGCCAGTCCGCGGACGGCTCGCTGCTGGTGAATGCGCTGAAGGCCAGTACCGGCATGTCGGGATGCTGCGCGCGCACCGCGCGCAGCAGCGCGTGGCCGTCCATGACTGGCATATGGATATCGGTCAGCACCGCGTCGATGTGCGTGCTCTCCAGTGCCGCCAATGCCTGCCTGCCGTTGCCTGCAACGATCGGGTTGCAGCCAAGTGCCTGCAGCTGTTCGGCGATCAGGGTCTGGTTCAACGCATTGTCCTCGGCGACCAGGATCGTCAGCGGCGCCGCGGCTGGTGCCGGGAGTGCCTGCGCCGCCGGCGCGCTGCCGTCAGCCGGCGCAAGCGCCGGCGTTGCGCCTTCGGCCGCGTGGGCCACGCAGTCGAGCAGCGCGCGGTGGCTGTAGGCCGTGACTTCGTGCATGCCGGGGGCGCACTGGCGCGGCCGATGCGGGCCCTCCGGCGTCACCCACACAACCGGGACCTTTGCCGCATCGCGCAGGTCGGCCAGTGCGGCCAGGGGGTACTCTTCCGTGGCGACGATAACGCGTGGCACCTTGACCTGGAAGGACGCCAGCGCGGCCGCCTGCGATGCCAGCACATCTGCACGCCAGCCTGCCGTGGCGAGCCACGCGGCCAGGGCCTCGCCGGTGCGCATGTGCTGGCACAGCACGACCACGTCGCCGCACTGCGCCGCGGCGGGCGGGACCGGCGGCAGCGGCACCGAGACCGTGAACGCGCTGCCCACGTCCGGCACGCTATCCACGCTGATGCTGCCGCCCATCAGCTCGCACAGCCGGGCGCAGATCGACAAGCCCAGGCCAGTGCCGCCGTAGCGGCTGGCGGTCGCGGCGTCGCCCTGCACGAAGGGCTGGAACACGCGTGCCGCCAGCGGCGGCGGCATGCCGATGCCGGAATCGCTGACGCGGCAGACCAGCCGCAGCGTGCCGTGCTGGTCCTGGCGCAGCTCGCCGCTTAGGGTGATGCGGCCGCTGGCGGTGAACTTGAAGGCGTTGCTCAGCAGGTTGTTGAACACCTGCACCAGGCGCATGCGGTCGCCTGTGACCTCCGCATCCAGCGATGGCGGCAGCTGCAGGTGGAAGCGGATGGGACGGCCGGCCACCATCGGCGCATGGGTCAGCGCCACGCTTTCCAGCGCCTCGACGGGGCGGAAGGGCGCGTTGACCAGCCTGAGCTTGCCGGCATCGATCTTGGAAAAGTCCAGCACATCGTTGACGATCCGGCGCAGCGCCTCGGCGGCGGTGTCCAGCGCCCTGAGCCGGGGCGCGTGTGCCGCCAGGCCGCTGCCGCGCGCGAGCAGTTCCAGGTTGCCCAGCAATGCGTTCAGCGGCGTACGGATCTCGTGGCTCATCGCGGCGAAGAAGGTCGAGCGTGCGCGCATCATCGTCTCGGTGGCCTGCTGGGCGGAGCGCAGCTGCTCTTGCAGTGACTGCTGCGCGGTGCAGTCCTGCGCGGCGCAGAACAGCACTGCTTCATCGCGGTAGCGCGCCGGCGCGTAGGTGATTTGCAGGAAGTGCGGTGTGGCGTCGCCGTGGCCGGGGGGCTCATCCGCCGGCACGCGCGGCGGTGCGGCGACGGTAAAGCTGGAAATGGACGCTTGCCCGCTGCTGCCACCGCATGGCTGATTTTTGAATGCCTGCGCTACCGCATCGGGCAGGTGCCCATGGGGCTGCCACTGCAGCAGCACGCCGGCCAGCGGGTTCGACGTCAGGACGGCGTAGTCGCGCTGGCGCACGATGCACAGCCCGATCGGCGTGGCATTGACCAGCACGTGGTTCATCAGCTCGTTTTCCAGCGCACGCGAGGCTTCGGCGTGCGTGCGCCGCAGCAGGTGCCGGCTCCAGTAGCGCGCGGCCAGCCCAATGGCGCCGGTCAGCAGCAGCATGGCGCCGGCGATCACGGCCAGCTCAGCTGCCAGCGCCGTGCCCAGCATGCGATACGGCAGGGGGTAGACCAGCTGCCCGAAGCCTGCCGGCAGCGGCCGCACCAGCCGCATGCCCGATGGCGTGACATCGAGCGTGCTGTGCGACAGCAGGCGCGCGCCGGCTGCCACATCGTGGACGCTGGCCGATGCCGCCGGCCAGTCGCGCGGCGATACATCGATGATCTGACCGGTTGGATTGAGCAATGCCAGCAGCGCCGGATCCTCTGCGCGCTGCAAGTCGGCCAGGAAGGCTTGCAGGGGCACGCAGGCGGCCACCAGCATGGTGGGCGTGTCGCCGGCATAGGCGGCGCCGGCCAGCACCATGACCGGGGCGTCGTCCACCGGGTGGCGCAGCGGACCCACCCAGACCTGCTGGTCGCGCGCCGGCACGCTGCGGCCGCTGCGCTCCAGCAACGCCTGGGTCAGCCATGTGCGCAGCAGTGGGATCAGCGCCGGGTCGAGCGCGAGCGGTGGCGCGCCGGCCTCGGGCTGGCTGATGACCACGGCGCTGTCTTCGTCCAGCGCGACCGCGTAGGCCCCGTGGTCGAGGTCGAACGCCTGTTGCGTGGCCACCGCAGCCAGGGCAATCTGCCGCAGCCGCATGAACTGCGCCGGCAGCCCGGCCCCCCAGCCCTGCCGCGTTGCCTCGGTGGCAAGCAGGTGATAGTCCTTGCGCACGGCATCGACGTGGAGGCTGGCGCTGCCGGTGCGCCGGAAGGCCCCGAAGCCGGCATCGCGCGACGGTTCCGGTGCGGGCGCATCCAGGTTGTAGCGGATGCTCAGCACGGTGCGCCGCAGGAACGAGGACTCGTTATGCAGCAACTGCGATACCGAGCTGGCGTACCGCGAGACGTCGCTGCGGCGGTAGTCCAGGTGCTGTTCCGTCGCCAGGCCGGCAAGCAGCATGCCGGAGAACAGCACGATGGCGATCAGCACCGCGATGGTCACTGAATACTGGTGTTGCTGGCGGCGCGCATTGTCGGCAAGCGCATCGAAGGCGCTGGCCAGGGTTTCACGGGTACGGTCGACGGTTTGCTGCATCGGCGGGTTCCGGCCGTGTCAGATCAGGCGGTTTTCATAGGCGTAGCGGATCAGGCCGGTATTGGTCTGCACCCCCAGCTTGCGCATGGCCACCGTCTTCTGGCTGGAGATGGTGCTGACCGAGCGGCCGAGCTTGCCGGCGATGTCGGTCAACTGCAGGCCCTGCACATAGAGCCGGATCACTTCCAGTTCGCGCTGCGTCAGTTCGGTGGCCGGTGCGCCGGCCAGCGTGGCGTGTTGCAGGATGGCGTGCACCGCGGGCGAATAGAAGCAGCTGCCGCCGGATGCGACGTGGATGCAGGCGCGCACGACCTCGTCCAGGTGGTCTTCCTTGCTGACGAAGGCGCGCACGCCAAGCTTCATGGCGCGGCGGATAATGGCGGGATTGGTCTGGGCGCTGATCACCACCACGCGCGTCAGCGGATGGCGGCGCGCCAGGCGGCCCAGCAGGTTGAAGCCGTCCAGCGAGGTATCGCCGTGGCCCATGCAGAAATCGGTGATGGCGATATCGGCGGGATGCTGGTCCAGCGCGCCGAGCAACTCGGTGCCGTTGCGGCATTCGCAGCTGATCTGGACACTGCCGCTGAGCTGCAGGCAGTCGCGCAGGGCGGTCACGACCAGCGGGTGGTCGTCCGCCAGGGCGACACGCAAGACTCCGTCGTACATAGCTATCTCCGGATGGGCGGCAACCGGTCCACGCCGGTTGCACTGGGCGATTGCGCCACCACAAATCCGAAATTCTGGCTATGTTCCGAGCCCGCTTGAATCGTAATTCTGCTAGTTCAGGGAACTTGCGTGAGGCGGGCATGGACACGGCCAGTTCGGGAAATGCGTGACCTGCCAATTGAACGGCACCATGCCGCGATGCTTGACCTGGGTTTGCGCAGCATTGCGGCGCTTGTTCCGCGGCGAGCGCGACCAGCTATTTGCCTGATGTCAATGCGCGGCGGAAGACGCATTCACGTAGCGGCAGGCAGGAGCGCGGCGAGAGAAAGTGAATTCGCGGTGACATCGCCGCGTGCGCGCAGCGCGCCGGCTCCGGCGGGGCGAACTTTCACGCTTCGGGGCGCGGACCGCTGTCCTAGAATGAAGCTGACACGCGCCCCGCGGCGCGTGCACCGCGTTGGGGAACGCCATGCCCGTCTACCAATACCGCTGCGAGAAGTGCGGCCATATGTTCGAGAAAACCGAGCATCTCGCGGAACATGCCTCTGCCCATCCAAACTGCCCGAACTGCGGCAGCCAGTCCGTCCAGCACGCACCGGCCCCGTTCGTGGCAGTGACCCAGCGCAAGAGCTGAGTCCGCTGAGTCCGAACAACTACCTCCCAGGAGGGTTTGCGGCCCGCCGCAGTTGTGCGGCGGCCGCGCAAGTGTGCCGCCGGCCGACGGCAGCGGCATGTCTTTTCCAGGCGTGGTGCCCGTGCACCACGTGCGTTAGCGCTGCGCGCAAGCGGCGATCTCAACCTTGACGGAGGATGCCATGGCAACGAGACCGTTCACCGAATTTCCCGCCGACGAGCAGCAACAGGTCCTGCAGGTATGCAGGCATGTCGGGCTGGCGGCCGAGATGTTCGAGATTTTCGAGGAAAGCCGCGAGGCCGGGGTGCGGCGCATCAGCGTGCGCCGGGTCGGCACGGACAAGACCAGTGTCTATGAGGCAGGCCCCGGTTCGGTCTGGGTCGAGGAATTCGAGAGCGACCTGGAGTGCGGCCTGTTCGGCCAGGTGACGGCCTAGCGCCCCCGGAGGCCTGGCGGCGCGGCTCAGTGCCGTCCGCGTTCGCCGGTGCGCGACACCACTGACGCGCCGGCGATCAGCTCCTTGAGCAATGCCAGCGACGCCGCACCGCAGGTGCGGTACGGATCCAGTTCGGCCCGCGCCGAGAACTTGAGCAGGGTGGCGGTGTTGATGCGCGCCGCATTGACCTGGCCCATCGCCCAGCCGGCAAAGTCGCGCGTGCAGGTTTCCTCGAAATGCAGCAGGGTCACGTCGTGGTGGCGCGGGTCGCGTGCGATCGCCTGGAACAGTTGTGACACGTCCTGGCGGTCGCCTTCCAGCGCCTGCAGGAAGATGCCGTTGCCGTGGCACAGCACCCCGGTGATGCCGTGGCGCGGATTGCGTTCCAGGCTGGCGGCCAGGATGGCGTCGAGCAGGGCGGCGTCGATGGCCTGGCGGGCACGGCTGGCATAGAGCAGGCGGACTAGCATGGTCGTGGCGCTCGGTTGTGGCGGCTGGTGGGTGGCGGGGCCAGCGGCCTAGCCGCGGTTGTGGTTCAGCAGCGTGAGGAACTCGCGGCGCAGGCTGTCGTCCTTCAGGAACGAGCCGCGCATCACGCTGTTGGTCATCTTGGCATCGGTGTCGCGCACGCCGCGCCAGTGCATGCAGAAGTGCTCGGCCTCCATCACGATGGCGAGGCCGTCGGGATTCATCTTTTCCTGCAGCAGGTCGGCGACCTGTGCCACCGCCTCTTCCTGGATCTGCGGCCGGCACATGATCCATTCGGCCAGCCGCGCGTACTTGGACAGGCCGATCAGGTTGGAATGCTGGTTCGGCATCACCCCTACCCACAGCTTGCCGATGATCGGGCACAGGTGATGCGAGCAGGCACTGCGCACGCGCAGCGGACCGACGATCATCAGTTCGTTGAGCTGGCCGACGTTGGGAAACTCGGTCACCGGCGGGGCCTTGGCGTAGCGGCCGGCGAAGATCTCCTTCAGGTACATCTTGGCGACGCGGCGCGCGGTTTCCTGGGTGTTGTGGTCGTTGTCGACGTCGATCACCAGCGCGCGCAGCACGTCTTCCAGGCGCGCCTGCACTTCGGCCTGCAGCTGCTCCATCTCGCCCGGCTCGATGTAGTGCGCAATATTGTCGTTGGCGTGGAAGCGCTCCTGCGCGGCCTCCAGCCGTGATCGGATGCGGGCCGAGACGCTGTGGCCGTGGGGGTGGCCGGCATCTTCGCCGGCGTTGCTGTCCTTCGCGCGGTGCGCCGCGTCCTTGCTGGTCATGGTTATGCGTGGTGGGATGGATGACTGCGCAACGGGTGTGCCGGATTCACTATATGGCAGATGCCGTGGCCTCACAACCCGCGTGGGGCATGGCGGGATGCGGCGCGGTGGGCCGATTACGCCACAAGCCGACGCTGTTCCGTGAATAGTTCATGACATCGCTCAAGCCCGCGCCGCACAACGCCGACAAGCACACATAATGTCTGCACAACGCTAGGCAGCCCGCCATAAAGCTGCCGGCACCCGGCCGCTGCCGCGCGCGGCCTGACTCTTTGTCGGGAATAACGTAATCATGCCGATTGCCTTTCCGTGCAGCAGCCTGATGCTGCTCCATGTGGTCACAGTGCCGTTGCCTGCCACGCCGGTGGAGACAGGCGTGGCAGAACACCACGCCAGTGCCGTGCGCCATGGCGCGACCGGCCCGCGCCGGCCACTGCTGCAGGCCGCCAACACCCCCGCGGCCAACGACGCCGCCACCAGCTGAGCCAGCTGTTTAAAGAAGCAAAAGCGCCAATGCCGGCAGCATCGCTGCCGGCATCACCACGGCCCCCACGCGCAGGAACTGGCCGGCGCTGACCATATGCCCTTCGCGCCGCAGCGCCGTGAGCCACAGCAGCGTGGCCAGGGAGCCGGTGACGGACAGGTTGGGGCCAAGGTCAATGCCGATCAGCACCGCACCGGTCACGGCATGCGTGGCATGCCCGCCCGCCAGCGCCGAGGCGGCGATCAGGCCGGCCGGCAGGTTGTTGGCGATATTGCCCGCCAGCGCCACCACCGCGCCCACGCCCAGCAGGGCCAGCGCGCCGCCGTCGCGCGACGCCGCTGCGACGGCATCGGCCAGTTGGCGGATCACCACGGTCTGCTCCAGTGCCGCCACCAGCACGAACAGCCCCGCCACCATCGGCAGCACCCCCCATGACACCTCGCGCAGCGCCGGCACCAGCAGCTCGCGCCGGGTGGCGCAGACCAGCAGCAGCGTGGCCACGCCCGCCGCGCAGGTCGGCCAGCCCAGGTCGTTGCCGCGCAGCGAGGCCACCAGCAGGATCAGGCCGGTCAGCACGATACCCAGCGCGGTCAGCCGGGCCTGCGGCGACAGCGGGGGCACCGGCACGTCATGTTCGATGGGCTCGGCCAGCGCCGCGCGCTGCGTCCACCACAGCGCCGCCAGGGTGGCCAGCACCGCGGCCAGCGACGGCAGCGCGAAGCTCGCCAGCCAGCCCGCCAGCGGCGGCATGCGTGCGCCGAAGATGACCAGGTTGGCCGGGTTGGAGATCGGCAGCACGAAGCTGGCGGCATTGGCGATGAAGGCGCACGCGTACAGGTAGGGCAGCGGATGCCGGACCCGCGCGGCGCGCGTGGCGGCCAGCACCGCGGGCGTCAGCACCACGGCGGTGGCGTCGTTGGACATGAATGCCGTCACCAGCGTGCCGAAGCCGTACACCAGCAGAAACAGCCGCGGCGCCGAGCCGCGCGCCCGGCGCACGGCGAGCGCGGCGACGTGGTCGAACAGCCCGGTCTTGCGGGCCAGCTCGGAGATCAGCATCATGCCGGCCAGAAACAGGTACACGTCGTATCCGCGCAGCACCGCCGCCAGCGCGTCGGGCAGCGTCATCAGGCCGGTGACGCACAGCAGCAGGGCACCGGCGGCGGCCCAGAACGCTTCGGGCAGGCGGAACGGGCGGAACAGGACGCCGGCCGTGGTCAGCGCGGCGACCGACCAGATCAGCAGCGGGGTGTGGCTGGACATCGGAATCGGGGACAGTGGAAAGCCGGAAGTCTACAGGTTGGCGTCCGCGGGGATGGCCGGCGTGGCAGCGCCGGGCGCCGGCAGGCCAGTTGCCTCGCTGGTGACAGGTGTCGGCGCGGGGGCAGCCGGGGCTGCGGTCCCGCCGAGGTTGCTGGCGACCGGATCGACCGCCGGCGCCGCCACGGGTGCCGGTGGCGGGAAGCCGATGGCAGCGATGCCGTGGCTGCTATCGGCATACTCGGCATACATCCAGTCGTCGCCCACGCGGACCACGCCGGCGGGCGCTTCGGCTTCAGGCACGGGCACGCCCGCAAGGCGGCCCTCCATATAGGCGGCCCACACCGGCAGCGCGGTGGTGGCGCCGAATTCATGCTCGCCCAGGCTGCGGTTGTCGTCGTAGCCCATCCACGCCACGGTGACGACGCCGCCGGCGTAGCCCGCGAACCAGCCGTCGACCGAATCGTTGGTGGTGCCGGTCTTGCCGGCCACGTCGTCGCGGCGCAGGTAGCGGCGCACGCCGGCGCCGGTGCCGTCGTCGACCACGCTGCGCAGCAGGCTGTCCATGACGAAGGCGTTGCGGGCGCTGATCACGCGCCGCGGGGCCGGCCTGTCCGCGGCGTCGTCCGGCTCGGCAGAGAACAGCACCTTGCCTTCGCTGTCGGTGATGCGCGCGATCAGGTAGGGCTCGATGCGGTGGCCGCCGTTGGCAAAGACGCCATAGGCCGCGGCCAGGCGCAGCGGCGAAGTGGTGCCGGTGCCCAGTGCCAGCGGCAGGTAGCGCGGCAGCCGTCTGGGCGCGAAGCCGAAGCGGCTGGCGAACTCCACCGCGTACGGGATGCCGATCGCCTGCAGCGTGCGGATCGCCGGCAGGTTGCGCGATTCGGCGAGCGCCTGGCGCACGGTGATGGGGCCGACAAAGCGCCCGTCGTCATTGGACGGCTGCCAGCGCGAACCATTGGGCAGTGGCGCGTCGTTGATCAGCGTGCCGGGCGACACGCCGCGCTCCAGTGCCGCCGCATAGACGAAGGGCTTGAAGGTCGAGCCCGGCTGGCGCTGCGCCTGGGTGGCGTGGTTGAAGCGGCTGGTGGCAAAGTCGGCGCCACCCACCATCGCCTCGATCGCGCCGGTGGCGCTGTCCAGCGATACCAGCGCGCCCTGCGGGCCCTGCGACAGGTCCTTGACGAACTTGTGGTGGCGCCGCGCGTAGCCTTCCAGCCCGCCGTGCACCGCATCGTAAGCCAGCGTCTGGCGCACCGACGACACCGTGGTGTAGACGTTCAGGCCGCGCGTGTAGGCCTCGTCGCCAAAGCGCTCGCGCGCCAGCTGGCGTGCGAGTTCCGCCACGTACTCGGCATGCCCGGCAAAGCTGCCGGGGCTGTCGTCGGAGACCGCCAGGCGCGCGGCGCGGGCCTCGCGGTAGTCGTCCTGGCTGATCATGCCCAGCGCCAGCATGCGGCCCAGCACATATTCCTGTCGCCGCTTGGCGCGCGGGAAGTTGACCACCGGGTTGATGGACGAGGGGGCCTTGGGCAGCCCCGCCAGCATCGCCGTCTCGGCCAGCGACAACGACGCCAGCGGCTTGCCGAAGTACGCATGCGCGGCGCTGCCGAAGCCATAAGCATGCTCGCCCAGGTAGACCTGGTTCATGTACAGCTCAAGGATGCGGTCCTTGGGCAGGGCCTGGTCGATGCGCCAGGCCAGCAGCATTTCATACCACTTGCGCGCCAGTGTCTTCTCGCGCGACAGGTAGAAATTGCGCGCCACCTGCATGGTGATGGTGGAGGCGCCCTGCGCATAGCCCTGGCCCAGGTTGGCCAGCGCGGCGCGCAGCACGCCGGGGATGTCGACACCCTCGTGCTCGTAGAACTGGTCGTCCTCGGCCGCCAGCAGCGCCTTGACCATGCGCGTGGGAATCTGCTCGAAGGGGATGAACTCGCGGTGCTCGCTGCCGAACTCGCCGATCTGCACGTTGTCGCTGGTGTAGATCCGCAGGGGCACGTCGGGCCGGTAGTCGCGCAGGGCGTCGACTGGGGGAAGCTGCCGCAGGCTTACCACCGCGGCAAAGCCGGCAAGCAAGGCACCGGCTGCAGCCAGCGCCAGTACGGCGCCGCCTGCCTTGACTGCGATTTTTTTCATGCGCGCATTTTACCCGCTGCCTGACGGACCTTAGCGGCTGGCCGCCAGCGGCAACGGGTTGCCGAGCTCGTCATGGTCGATGGGCGGCGTGCCGGTGGCGGCTGGCGGGGCGGGCTGGGCCGTAGCCACGCGCAGCCTGGCCTGGCCGTGATGCCGGGCAAATTCGCACAGCGCCAGCCAGGTTTCCTCGCGTTCGATAATGGTGAAGTGATTCGTGGCTGGCACGGTCTGCAGTGCCACCGGACCGGGCCAGGCGGCCATGAGCCGTTCCGAGCATTCATGGGGCACGACTTCATCGGTCTCGGCCAGCAGCACCTTGGTGCTCTGCACGACCTTCTTGCAGTGCGAGATCGAATCGAAATGGTGGCGCATCAGCTGGCGCAGCGGCACCAGCGGGAAGCGCTTGCGCACCAGTTCAAGCAGCGAGTCATAGGGCGTGATCAGCTGCAGGCTCTCGAAGTCCTGCAGGTCCGCCAGCTGGATCGCGACGCCGGTGCCCAGGCTGCGCCCCACCACATGCACGCGGGTGTCGGGGAAGACACGCCGCGCATGCAGCAGGAACTGGCTGGCGTCGGCCACTGCGGCGCCCTCGGACGGGAGGCCGTCGGAGTGTCCCAGGCCGCGGTAGTCGTAGGTGGCGAAGGCCATGCCGGCGGGCAGCCAGCGCGCGTACTGCAGCGTTTCGAGCACATCCTCGCCACGCCCGGGCAGGTAGAACAGCAGGTCGCGCACGTTGTCGCCGGGGCTATGGTAGATGTAGCCGCGCACCACGCCGCCGGGGATCAGGTGCGAGTAGCCAATGATGCCGTCGGGCAGGTCGCGCGGCGGGCGCCGGCGCGCATCGAACAGCAGCCGCTCCTGGTTGAGCGTCAGGTAGGTCCAGTAGCAGGCGAAGCCGCTGGCAGTCATCAGCGCGGCTGCCAGCGTACGGCGGGTGATCAATGGCATGGCTAGTCTTCAGTGTCGCTGCCAGGCGAGGCGCACCAGCGCCGGCCTTGCCGCCCAGCCGCGCAGCCTACCTCATTTTTGTCAGGCGCGAGCGCGCAGCGCAAGCCGGCCAGCGCAGTTCTTGTACGATATACCTCATTCACGCGCGCGCACCCCCTCCCGAGACGGCGCGCATACGGAGCAAACAGGCATGAGCGAGCAGAAACACGAGCAATACCGCGCCGAAGAGGCGCAGGCGATGGAACGCGTGGTCGCGGCGACGCGGCAGGTGCAGGTGGCCTTCACCGCCTTGCAGACCCACTATCCCCCGCAGGGCAGCGGCAAGCCATCCAAGCTTGCGCTGCAGACGTTCGATGCGGCGCTGCAGGCGCTGGAAGATGCCCAGGCCACCTTCGACGAGATCCTGAACGACTTGCTCGACGAAAAACGCTGACCCCGGCCCGGCATGGCGCGGGGGCAATACATGGCCGGGAGCCTGTGATAAGGTTGCCGGACTACAGCCGCCCGGCCTGCCGCCGCACCTGAGCTGCACGGCATGCGCCACGGGACGGCAGGGCAGCGGCCGCGACGCGCGCCGCCTGCTGATACAGGAGACCCGCCGCCATGCACCGTGCCGCCCATCCCGCTGCGCTTTCCGATGTTGCCCGCCAGGCTGCCCATGTCGACCCGGCCGATGCCGACCGCGCTGGCCTGATCGCCCGCGCGCATGCGCGTTCGGCCGGATTCGGGCTGGATGCGCGCCATGCGCCCGGCTTCGATGCCGTCAGCCCGCGCGCGCTGGATGAGCTGGTGGACGCCAGCCGCGACCTGTACCGCCATGCCTTGCCGGTGATGGAGACCCTGCACGCGCAGATCGCCAATACCGACAGCATGGTGCTGCTGACCGACAGCAGCGGCGTGATCCTGCACAGCCTGGGCGACGGCGACTTCGTCGCGCGGGCGCGGCGCGTGGCGCTGGCACCGGGGGTGTCGTGGTCGGAGCCGAGCAAGGGTACCAACGCCATCGGCACCGCACTGGCCGAGGCCCGGCCCACCCTGATCCACGCCAGCGAGCATTTTCTCGAGTCCAACCACCAGCTGACCTGCTCATGCGCGCCGATCGCCAGCCCGACCGGTGCCATCCTGGGCGCGCTCGACGTCAGCGGCGATCATCGCGGCTTCCACCGGCACACCATGGCGCTGGTGCGGATGTCGGCGCAGATGATCGAGAACCACTTGTTTGCCAACCACTTCCCGGGCGCGCTGCTGGTGCGCTTCCATGCGCGGCCCGAGTTCGTCGGCACGCTGTTCGAGGGCATGGCAGCGTTCTCGCCCGACGGCATCTTCCTGGCTGCCAACCGCAGCGGTCTGTTCCAGCTGGGGCTGGCCCCGCATGCGCTGGCAGCAGCCGGCTTTGCCGGGCTGTTCGGCCAGCCGGTGCGCGTGGCGATGCAGGCGCGCAGCGGCGCGGCGGGATCGCTGCAGACGCTGACGCTGCCCAGCCGGGTGCAGGTGTTTGCCCGCATCGAATACCTGGCCGCTCCCATCGCGGTGCGCCAGCCCAGCGCTGAAGATCCGCTGCCGCCGGCACTGGCCGCGCTCGATACCGGCGACGCTGCCGTGGCCGCGGTGCTGCGCCGCGTGCGCAAGGTCAGCGGGCGCGATATCACCATCCTGGTCCAGGGCCGCACCGGCACCGGCAAGGAGTGGCTGGCGCGCGCCATCCACGCGGCCTCGCCGCGCGCCGGCGGGCCTTTCGTCGCGGTCAACTGCGCGGCCATCCCCGAATCGCTGATCGAGGCCGAACTGTTCGGCTACGAAGAAGGCGCCTTCACCGGTGCGCGCCGCCGCGGCAGCGAGGGCAAGGTCGTGCAGGCGCACGGCGGCACGCTGTTCCTGGACGAGATCGGCGACATGCCGCTGGCACAGCAGGTGCGGCTGATGCGCGTGCTGCAGGAGCGCGCGGTCACCCCGCTGGGCAGCGCCCGCGCGCTGCCGGTCGATGTGCGCGTGGTCTGCGCCACCCACCGTGACCTGCGCGCGATGATTGCCGATGGCGCCTTCCGCGAAGACCTGTACTACCGCATCAATGCGCTGGCCGTGACCCTGCCGCCGCTGTGCGAGCGCAGCGACCTGCCGCTGCTGGTCGACCGCATCCTGCAGCGGCAGGGGGAAGAAGCCGGCTTGCCGTCCCCGGTGCATGTCGATGCGCAGGTGCTGGCGCTGCTGCGCCGGCACCCGTGGCCGGGCAATATCCGGCAGCTTGCCAACGTGCTGCGCACCGCGGCGATCCTGGCGGAAGGGGAGGCGGAGATCGGGGTGGAACACCTGCCGGAAGGGTTTGAGCAGGAGTGTGGCGATGAGGTGGAGCGCTGTGACGCGGCGGTTGCCGTGCAGGTGCCGGTGCCATCAAAGGCCAGCCGCATGCGCGACTGGGAAGCAGGCCTGATCCGGCAGGCGCTTGCCAGGCACGGCGGCAATGTCAGCCACGCGGCGCGTGAGCTGGGGGTGTCGCGCAATACGATCTATCGGAGGTTGAGGGAGGGGTTGGAGGGCAACGAGGAAGCGGAGCGCTGAAGGACTTCCGATCCCGCTTGTTTGCTCCCCTCTCCCCCCCCTCCCCCCGGCCGGGGGGGGGGGCGAGGGGAGGCGGTGGCATACCGACATGCCTGACTTCGTTGAGACTCCGGCCCTCACCCCAGCCCTCTCCCGCAAGCGGGAGAGGGAGCAAACAGTCGGCAAGCGGCAAGCGGCAGGCAATCATCCAAGCACACCCTCACAACCCCGGCTGCGCCGCCAGCCACGCAGCCTCCTCATCGCTGAACAACTCCGACCGGGTCAGGAACCGCTTCCCCGTCCGTCCCTCCAGCGAGAACATCCCGCCCGCCCCCGGCACCACATCGATCACCAGCCGCGTGTGCTGCCAGTACTCGAACTGCGCCCGCGTCATGTAGAACTGCGCGCCGCCGATCTCGCCCAGGCAGACATCGGCCGCACCCACCAGCAGTTCGCCGGCGGGGTAGCACATCGGCGCGCTGCCGTCGCAGCAGCCGCCGGACTGGTGGAACATCAGCGGGCCATGCCGCGCGGCCAGCTCCGCGATCAGCGCGAGCGCGGCCGGGGTTGCCACCACGCGTGCGACCGGCGCGGTGGCGGGAGCGGACGTCGTGCCCGCCATGGTCAGAAGAACCCGAGCGCGTTGGGACTGTAGCTCACCAGCAGGTTCTTGGTCTGCTGGTAGTGGTCGAGCATCATGCGATGGTTCTCGCGGCCGATGCCGGACTGCTTGTAGCCCCCGAATGCCGCATGCGCGGGGTAGGCGTGGTAGCAGTTGGTCCACACGCGCCCCGCCTGGATGCCGCGGCCCATGCGGAATGCGCGCGCGCCGTCGCGTGTCCAGACACCCGCACCCAGCCCGTAGAGCGTGTCGTTGGCGATGGCCAGCGCCTCTTCCTCATCCTTGAAGGTGGTCACCGATACCACCGGCCCGAAGATCTCCTCCTGGAAGATGCGCATCTTGTTGTGGCCGGCGAATACGGTCGGCTTGACGTAGTAGCCGCCCGCCAGGTCGCCGTCCAGCACGTTGCGCTCGCCGCCGGTGAGGCACTGTGCGCCTTCCTTGCGGCCCAGGTCGATGTACGACAGGATCTTCTCCAGCTGTTCGGCGGACGCCTGCGCGCCGATCATGGTGCCGGTGTCGAGCGGATGACCCTGGCGGATCGCAGCCACGCGCTTGAGCGCGCGCTCCATGAAGCGGTCGTAGATCGATTCCTGGATCAGCGCGCGCGACGGGCAGGTGCAGACCTCGCCCTGGTTCAGCGCGAACATGGCAAAGCCTTCCAGCGCCTTGTCGAAGAAGGCGTCGTCGGCGGCCAGCACGTCCTCGAAGAAGATGTTGGGCGACTTGCCGCCCAGCTCCAGCGTCACCGGGATCAGGTTCTGCGACGCGTACTGCATGATCAGCCGACCAGTGGTGGTCTCGCCGGTGAAGGCCACCTTGCTGATGCGCGGGCTCGATGCCAGCGGCTTGCCGGCTTCCAGCCCGAAGCCGTTGATGACGTTGAGCACGCCCGGCGGCAGCAGGTCGCCGATCACTTCCATCAGCACCAGGATCGAGGCCGGCGTCTGTTCCGCGGGCTTGAGCACCACGCAGTTGCCGGCGGCCAGCGCCGGGGCCAGCTTCCAGGTGGCCATCAGCAGCGGGAAGTTCCACGGGATGATCTGGCCGACCACGCCCAGCGGCTCATGGAAATGGTAGGCAATGGTGTCGGCGTCGATCTCGGAGATGCCGCCTTCCTGCGCACGGATGCAGCCGGCAAAGTAGCGGAAGTGGTCGACCGCCAGCGGCAGGTCGGCGGCGGTGGTTTCGCGCACCGGCTTGCCGTTGTCGATGCTCTCGGCCACGGCCAGCAGCTTCAGGTTGGCCTCGATGCGGTCGGCGATGCGGTTCAGGATATTGGCGCGCTCGGTGGTGGAGGTGTGAGCCCACGCGGCCTTGGCGGCGTGCGCGGCGTCCAGCGCGGCGTCGACGTCCTGCTGGCCGGAGCGCGGCACGCGCGTGAACGGCTTGCCGGTGATCGGCGTGATCGATTCGAAGTACTCGCCGCCGGCGGGCGGCACCCAGGCGCCGCCGATATAGTTCTCGTACTGCTGCTTGTAGGGGTTGCTGACGCCCAGCTGGGCGATTTCCGCCATGTTCATGTCTCGCTCCGTTCAGTGATTTCTGTGGTGTCGTCACGGCATTCCGGCCGTGCGCACGGCAGGCTGATCGCAAGAGCTGTGCCGGGGCGTGAATCGAACGAAAGAACGGGGAAAAGCGGGGGGCGAGTGCGCGTGGCACGGGTGGGATATGTCACGCGCCGGCACGGCTGTGCCAGCGCGTGACATCGGGTGTTCCAGAATGGAACACCCGGGGCAGGGCTTCAGTGCCCGGGGCCTGCGGCGCGCAGCGCCTTGACCGCGGTAGGCGTCACGTCGGCCGGCTGGCCGCCCCAGGTGGCGCGCAGGTAGTTGGCCAGCTGCGCCAGCTCTTCGTCGCTCATGCGCGCGGCAAAGCCCGGCATGTCCTGCATGGCCTCCAGGCCGGGGAAGCGCTGCGCCTCGATGCCGTCGAGCATCGACACGATCAGGTTGCGCGCGTCGGCGTTGCGCACGGTCGAGTTGCCGGCCATCGATACCGCCACGTGCGGCTTGCCTTCGCCCTCGCGGCCGTGGCAGCCGGCGCAGACCGCCACATAGTGGCGGCGGCCCGGCGCCAGTTGCGCGGCATCGGCGTTGACGGGCTTGACTGGCTGCGGTGCGGGCGGCTTGTCCCCCAGCAGGTAGGTCGTCATCGCCGCCAGGTCGCCCTTGTTCAGGTACTGGCTGCTCAGATGCACCACCGGGTACATCTCGCCGAAGGCCGAGCCCTGCGGCGCGATGCCGATGGCAAAGAACTGCTGCAGGTCGGCCGCGGTCCAGCCGCGCGCGGCCAGCCCGGCCGGCGTGATGTCCGGCGCGCCCACGCGTGCCAGCGCGGCGCCGGCCAGCGGCTGCGACAGGTCCAGCCGCCCGAACGCGGCGCGCGGCGTATGGCACTCGGCGCAATGGCCGAGCGCATTGGACAGGTAGCGGCCGCGCTGCCACGACTCGGAATTGCCGGCGGAGGCATCTGGCAGCTTGTCCTCCAGGAACAGCAGGTTCCAGCCCGCCAGCGCAAAGCGCAGGTTGTACGGGAACTGCAGGTCGTGCGGGCGGTTCGGCACGGCGGCCGGCTTTACCTGCATCAGGTAGGCATACATGGCATCGGTATCCACGCGCGACAGCCCGCGGTACGAGGTGTACGGCATGGCCGGATAGAGGTGCTTGTCCGGCGTCTTGCCGTCATGCAGCGCGGTGTAGAAGTCGTCTGCGCTCCAGTTGCCGATGCCGTGGGTCTTGTCGGGCGTGATGTTGGTGCCGTAGAACTTGCCGAACGGCGAGGCCAGCTCAACGCCGCCGGCAAACGGCGCGCCCTGCGGCGCGGTATGGCAGGCGGCGCAGTCGGCCGCGCGCATCAGGTAGCGGCCGCGCGCGATCTGCTCGGCGGGCGGCAGCTGGCCCTTGGGCGCCTGGTCGGCGGCGGGCGCGACGGCTTCGGTTTTGCCGCCGCAAGCGGCCGCCAGCGTGGCGGCGGCCAGCGCGGCAAGGGCCACGCGGGCGAAGTTCAGGAAGGCGGGGCGCTGCATCACTTGGCGCTCCCGCTGTCCTTGACCAGTCCCGGTGTGCTGGTGATCACGTCCTTCACGGCTTCGAAGTAGCGCACATAGCCAGTGCAGCGGCAGATATGGCCGTCCAGCGCGGTGGTGATGGCCTCGTCGACCTTGTCTTTTGCCACCGGCTTGCGCTTGAGCTGTTCCACCAGGATGGTGGCGCCATTGACGAAGCCCGGCGTGCAATAGCCGCACTGGAAGCTGAAGTGGTCCAGGAACTTCTGCTGTACCGGCGTCAGCTCCGCCACCTCGCCTTTCTCGTTGCGCTTGCCGTGGCCTTCCACGGTGCGCACCTTGCGGCCCTGGAACCAGTGCGCGCCGGTGATGCAGCTGCGCACTTCCTCGCTGGTGCCGTCGGCCTTGTCGTGGATCACCACGCAGGCATGGCAGATGCCCTGGCCGCAGCCCAGGCGCGAGCCGGTCAGGTCCAGGTATTCATGCAGGAAGTCGATCATCATCAGGCCTTCGGGCACGTCGAGCGGACCGACCTCCTTGCCGTTGATGTTCAGGGAAAGCGGTTGGGTGGCGATGCTCATGCCAGTACCTCCTGGATCTTTTCGGCCGTGACCGGCAGGTCGGTGAAGCGGTGGCCGATGGCATGCGCGATGCCGTTGACGATGGCGCCCACCACCGGGATCATCACCACCTCGGCGATGCCCTTGGGCGGGTCGGTTTCAGAGACGGGCGGCAGCACCGTGCCGGACTGGGTCCACACCGCCACGTCGCTGGCGCGCGGCAGGTGGTAGCGGTTGAAGTTCCAGGTGCCGTTGCCGGGGCCGTCCTCGTAGAGCGGCAGGTATTCATGCAGCGCGTGGCCGATGCCCATGGCGATGCCGCCCTGCAGCTGGCCGGACACCAGTTGCGGCGACAGCTGCGTGCCGCACTCCATGATGGAGTGGTGCGACAGCACCGCGACCTTGCCGCTGGCCTCATGCACCGACAGCTCGACCAAGGTGCCGACCGCGCTGTAGTACGTGACCGAGGCATTGTTGCGCTGGGTGGTCGCGACGTAGACCTTCTTTCGGTCGAGCACGTCGTAGCCGCCGCTGGTGCGCATGCGCGCCTTGCGCGCGCCATCCGCGCCATCGCCGTAGCGCACCGACAGGCCATCCACCGGCAGCCGCGCGGCGTGCCCGCTGATGTCGAAATCGGCCTCGCTCCACTGCCAGCGGTTGAAGACGTGCACGGTGGCGCCGGTGACCAGGCCCATCTCATGGGCCTTGGCTGCCAGCTGCTCCAGCGGCAGCGCCTGCAGGCCGCCGGCGCTGAGCTTGCCCTCGACCCAGCGCGCGTCTTCCACGCGCACCACCAGCGAGGCCGCCTGGCCGCCGCCGATGCCCTGGCTCCAGATCGCCATCGCCGCCGGCCACAGGCCGTGCATGAAGATCACGCGCGCGGCTTCGCGCGTGCTGTGGGTGAAGTAGTAGGCCGAGTTGGTGGCGCTGGCGGGCGACGCGTACGACGGCGACCAGCGCGGGTTGGCGCACAGCCGGTCCTGCTCGGCCTGGCTCATCAGGTACGGATCGCCCGAGGTCACCACCGGCAGGTCGGCCCAGTCGGTGACCGAGGTACGCACCTCGGCCGCGGGCTTGCCCAGCTAGCGGGCCACCGCGGCGGCCTGCGAGGTCGACATGCCGGTGCCGATCTCGGCGCCGGAGTGGTGCAGCGCGATGCTGCCGTCGGCCTTCATCTCGACCTTGGCAAACGAAGCTTCAGCACCGGTGCCGAAGTCCTTCTGCACGCAGGCAAAGCCCACGCCGTAGCGGCGGCCGGGGTTGGCGGCTTCGTACTCCGCCTTCTTCTTCGCGCGGCCGGTCCACAACGGATGGACCTTCGCGGCTTCCAGCACTTCATCGACACGGATCGCGCCGGCCGGGATGGCGCCCTGCGTGTTCTTCATGCCCGAGCGCAAGGCGTTCTTCAGCCGGAACTCGATCGGGTCGAGCTTGAGCTGCTCGGCGAACTCGTCGACCATCATCTCGGTCGCGGCCATGCTCTGCAGCGTGCCGTAGCCGCGCGCGGAGCCTGCGTCGATGGCGCGCGAGGCGATTGCCACCGCGGTCAGGTCGTTCTTCGGGAAGTAGTAGATTGATTGCGCGGCGGTGGCGCCCACCATCGCCACCGACGGCGAGAAGTTGGCGCGGCCGCCGCCGTTGGCCTCCAGGTCGCCCTGGAAGGCCTGGAACAGCCCGGTCTTGCGGTCCACCGCGATGCGGTAGCGCATCTTGAAGGCGTGGCGCTTGATCGAGGTCTGGAACTGCTCGTAGCGGTCGTTGGCCAGGCGCACCGGCTTGCCCTCGGCATAGAGCGCCGTGACCAGGCCGTAGAACGGGAAGTTGTAGTGGTCCTTGGAGCCGTAGCCCACGGTGTAGCACGGGTGCAGGAACACCTGCTTCACAGGGAACGCGCCCTTGGCCTTTGCCAGCATCTCGGCCGCGCTCTCGGCGACCTCGATCGGGGACTGCGTCGGCACCACCAGGTGCAGCGCCTGCGCCGCGGCGTCGTACCAGCAGTTGGCGTTGTCGGGCTCCAGCGCCGCGGTGTCGACCGACTGCGAGTTGTACTCGCGCTCCAGCACCAGCCAGTCCTCGGGCGGCCTGGCCAGCTGCGCGCGGATCGCGTCGGCGTGGTACATGCCCTGTTCGCCAAGCTGGCCGTGGTCCTTGCCGTCCGGCCACACCGGCTGGTGCTTGCGCATCATGCTGGGGAACACCGGCGCGTTCTTCAGGCTGGAGAACACGTCGTCGTCATACGGCGTGGTGCCGCCCACGCGCACGAAGCGGAAGGTGCCCCACGGATCGCGTTCCAGCGGGCCGGTTTTGGCGCCGTAGCGGATCACGTCGTCGCGGGACTTGAGCTTGTCCTTGGCAAAGCGGAAGCGCGCGAAGTCGTGGTAGATCAGGATCGCCACCGCATGGCCCAGGTAGGCCGCGGTCTTGCCCGCGGGCAGCAGCATGTCTACGCCGTAGAACGCGGGGAAGGCCACGCCGTCGCGAGCGAGGTCTTCCGCGGTGACCACGCGGTCCGGCTTCAGGTCGTCGCCGAGCACGGCGAGGTCGAAGCCCTCATAGGTGAGGTCGGCCTGCGTGGCGCGCAGGATGAAGGCGTGCGATTGCTGCTGCGGCCAGTGCGGCATGTCGCGCGCGCGGATATCGCGCGCGAACACCTTGGCGCCGGTGACCTTGGCAATGCCGTCGATGCGGAATTTCGGGACGCCGGCCTTGGGGTCCCACTGGACCGGGGTCAGGAGCTTGTCTTCGAACAATGCCGCGAAGGCTTTGCCGCCGATGGGTGCGATATAGACCGACACCCCGGCCACGACGCTGGCTTTCAGAAAAGTGCGCCGTGAAGGGTTGAAGCTGGGCATAAGGATTCCTCGGGAATGCGCTGCTACTGCAGCCGGCGCGCGACGTGCGGGATCAACGGGGATCGTGACAAGATGGCCGAAGCAGTGCCTGGCCGCATGCGGCGATGCCGCGTGCGTGGGCCTGGCTGCGTAGCCGTGGCGCCGGAGAGGGCTGGTGAGAGGTGGGGCAATGTCTTGTTATCTGTCGTGGCACGGCCTGGCGCGCTGACCGGGCGATTGTGCGTTGACGTCAGGGTATACCGCAAGTCGGGGCGTCGAATAGCGGTTATCAGTGGGGGTTGATACTCGCGGCCGCGCGGTTGTGCATTGCGGCATGGCGCGGGTCGGTGCCGCAAGCCATGCCTGGAGCCGTTGTCTGCACGAAGAGACAGGCAGATCCATGCCGCGCGGGCGGCGGCAGGGACCGAAAGAATTCAGATCGCCGCCAGAATCATTCATATCCCGGCGTGCGGCCGGCCGTCCAATATCGGCCGGGCATGGTGACTGCGGCTACCCCTGCCGCTGGCGCCGGCTGTCGGGCACGAAGTGCTGGAGCGAACCGTCGCCATAGGCGCGCTGCACTTCGGATATCACCACGTGATAGCCGTCATACCACTTGCGGTACTGGCGCTTGGCGTCCAGGTGCCGCGGGTGGGTGGCGAAGGCTTGCAGGGAGTCCTTGTCGCGCCAGTAGTAGCTGGCGTTGGACAACTGGCCATCTGGCGAGCGCCAGGACTCGGCACCGACAAAGCCGGGTATGCCGGCGGCGATCTCGTCGATCAGGGCGCTGAGGCGGTGGAACTCGTCATCGGCCTGGCCGGGCCGGTAAATAAAGGCTGCGATATACATCAGGGGCTCTGCGTGGGAAACGGTTTCAGGCCGGGCGTGAGGTCAGCACCAGCCGCAGCGCCAGCAGCACCAGCACGGCTGCCAGACCGCGCGACTGCAGTGTTGCCGCCTTGGGATGGCGTGACAGGAAGCGGCGCACGGTGCCGCCAGCGGCTCCGAGCAATGCATGGAACACGGTGGCGATCACCGTCAGGACCAGGCCGAGCACGAGCAGCTGCTGGGCCACGCCGCCCTTGCCGGGATCCACGAACTGCGGCAGGAAGACCATGAAGAACAGCAGCGCCTTGGGATTGAGCAGGCTGTTCAGCATGGCGCGCACAAACACCGAGCGCAAGGACGCCTGCGTCACCACTGCCTCTTTCAGCGCAAGCGGCTGCCGGAGCGCCTTGACCGCCATCCACAGCAGATAGGCCGCGCCGGCATAGCGGATCAGGTCGAACGCCGGCGCCCACGCCAACACCAGGGCGGTGATGCCGGTGGCTGTCAGGACCGTGAGGATCAGGTCGGCCACGGCAATCCCCAGTGCCGTCGCAACGCCGCCCCGAGGGCCATAGGTGATGCCATGTGCCATCACGAAGGCCATGTTCGGGCCGGGTGACAGGAGCAGCAGCATCACTGCCGCGGCGAAGATCGACAGGGTGGTCAGGGCAATCATGTGCAGGAAATGGTTAGCATTGACTAGGCATGCAGGCTATTCTTCTGGCCTGATACACGCAAAGCATTGTTCTAGATACAAAGCATGGCCCACGCGCGCTACAAGACCATTGTTGACGAGATTGCCGCGCGCATTCATCGCGGCGAGCTGCCTCCGGGCACGCAATTGCCGACGGTGCGTGCGCTGATGAAGCAGTACGGCGTGGCGCTGGCGACCGCGGCACGCGTCTACGTCGAGCTGGAAGCCGTCGGGCTGGTGGTCGGCGAGACCGGCCGGGGCACGTTCGTGCGCGATACCTCGCTGCCGCGTGGCCTGGGGCTGGAGCAGCATCCGGTGCGCGCCGGCGCGGTGGACCTGACCTTCAACTATCCGTCGCTGCCCGGGCAGGTTGAACTGTTGCGCGATGGCTTGCGCAGCATCGCGGCCTCGGGCGATCTCGACGCGCTGCTGCATTCGGCGCCGCAGGGCGGGCGCCCGCACGAACGGCAGGCCGTCGCCCGGCACCTGCGCAACCGCGGCATCCGGGTGCCGGGCAGCCAGGTGCTGATCGTCAACGGCGCGCAGCAGGGCCTGGCGGTGACGGTGATGGGACTGCTCAATCCCGGCGACGTCCTGGCGGTTGACGCGCTGACGTACCCGGGGATGAAGGCGCTGGCGCAGTTGTACCGGCTCGACCTGGAGCCGCTGCCGGCGACCGCCGCGGGCCTGGACTTGGATCGGCTTGCCGCGCTCTGCAAGCGGCGTCCGGTGCGGGCGGTCTACACCATGCCGACAATGCACAATCCGCTGGGCTATGTCATGAACGAAGCGGACCGCGGCCGCCTTGCGGCGCTGGCGCAACGGCATGATCTGCTGATCATTGAAGACGGTGCCTACGCCTTCCTTGCCGAACCGGCGCCGAAACCGGTGTTCACCTTTGCGCCGGAGCGGACCGTCTACGTCTCGGGCTTGTCGAAAAGCGTGGCCTCGGGCCTGAGGATGGGATTCGTCGCGGCGCCCGGGCCGCTGGTGCCGGCCCTGGAACGTGCCATTCGCGTGTCAACCTGGAACACGCCGTCGCTCACCGTGGCGTTAGGCTGCCTCTGGATCGAAGCGGGCATCGTCGATGACCTGGAAGAGCGCAAGCGCAAGGACGCCCGGCGCAGGCAGAGCCTGGCGCGGTGCATCCTGCGCGGCTGCCGCGTCACGGCGCACCCGTCGTCGTACTACCTGTGGCTTGAACTCGAGGAGGACCTGCGCGCTGACCAGGTCGTGGCCGCCCTGGAGCACGAGGGGGTGCTGGTGACGACGGCCGAGCCGTTCGCGGTCGGCGCGAGCGTGCCGCATGCGCTGCGGCTGGCGCTCGGGTCGATTTCCATGGATGCGCTGGAGCAGGCGTTGCGCAAGGTCCGGCGGGCGGTGGCCGGCTGAAGCGGCGGCAAAGGCTGCCGCGTCAGCGGAACACCAGCGTCCTGCCGCCGTTGCGCAGGACCCGATGTTCCGCATGCCATTTCACCGCGCGCGCCAGCGCCACGCATTCCACGTCGCGTCCGATGGCGGTCAGCTGCGCGGCGTCCATGGCATGGTCAACGCGCGCGACTTCCTGCTCGATGATGGGGCCTTCGTCGAGGTCGCCGGTCACGTAATGCGCTGTGGCGCCGATCAGCTTGACGCCGCGCTCATAGGCTTGCGCGTAGGGGCGCGCGCCCTTGAAGCTGGGCAGGAAGGAATGATGGATATTGATGGCGCGGCCCTCCAGGCGGCGGCACAGGTCGTCGGACAAGACCTGCATGTAACGGGCCAGGACGACCAGGTCGATGCTGTAGTCGCAGACCAGGTCCCACAGTCTCGCTTCCTGCGCGGCCTTGCCTTGCGGCGTGGCATTGAGCAGCGGCAGGTGATGGAACGGGATGTCGTAGCTCGCCGCAAGCTGGTAGAAGTCCTTGTGGTTGGAGACGATGGCCGGAATCTCGATGGGCAGCTGGCCGGTGCGGTAGCGGAACAGCAGGTCGTTCAGGCAGTGGCCGATCTTTGACACCATCAGCATCACGCGCGGCTTGCGCGCGGCGTCGTGGAGCGACCAGTCCATCTCATGCGCGGCCGCCACGCGCGCCAGCGTGCTGCGCAGGGCAGCGAGCGCATCGCCGGCATCCTGGCCTTCGGGCAGCGGCCGCTGGAAGTGCACGCGCATGAAAAACCGTGCGCTGTCGCGATCGCCGAACTGCGCGGAATCGACGATATTGGCGCCGGCTTCCACCAGCAGCGCCGAGACGGCATGGACAATGCCGGGACGGTCGGGGCACGACAGCGTCAGGATGTAGCTGGCGGATTCGGTCTGGACCACTGGCATGGGCACTCCGGTATCGGGTTGTATCATCAGGCCTTGGTCCGTTCGCTGGTCGGATCGTACGGTGCGCGCAGATGGATGCGCGCAGGCAGCAGTTCTCCGGCCAGGTCCACGTGATACTTGCCGCCCTCGATCCATGCCGCGTCGGCCGGACCATCGTCGCGTGCCAGCAAGCCCATGCCCACCGGACAGCCAAGGGTGTGGCCGAACGCGGCGGAAGTCACGAAGCCGGCCGGGTGCACGGTGCCGTCCTGGGCGGTGCGCAGGATCGCCTCGCCGCCCCAGAGCATGGCCTCGCTGACGCCGTCCAGCGTGACCACGGCAACGCGCCGCCGCATCTGCGCGGCACCGCCGGCAGCGCGCAGCTTGAGCAGCGCTTCGCGCCCGCGGAACGGGATGTCCGTGTTCAGCTTGCAGGCAAACGACAGCCCGGCCTCGAACGGATGGATATCGGTGGTCAGTTCGCGGCTCCAGGCGCGGTAGCCCTTTTCGATGCGCAGCGATTCGATGGCGTAGTAGCCGGCGTTGACCAGTCCGAAGCGTTTCCCGGCCTCTTGCAGGGTGTCATGGACACCCACGGCGAATTCCACCGGGACATACAGTTCCCAGCCCAGTTCGCCCACATAGGTCAGGCGTGTGGCCCGCACCGTGGCATAGCCGAGATCGATCTCTTTCGAGGTGCCGAACGGGAACGCCTGATTGGAAAAATCGGTGCGCGACACGCTCTGCAGCAGCTCGCGCGAGCGCGGGCCCATCACCGCCAGCACGGCGTACTGCCCGGTGACATCGACAATCGCGCAGCGCTTGTCGGCCGGAATCAGGCGCTCGATATAGTTGAAGTCGCGCGTGGTCTGCGCCGAGCCGGTCACCAGCAGGTACTGGTCGTGCGCCAGCCGCGTCACGGTCAGGTCGGATTCATAGGTGCCGCGATCGTTGAGCATGGCGGTGTACACGGTCTGCCCCGGCGGCACGGCCACGTCGTTGCTCATCACGTATTGCAGCACGGCCTCGGCATCGGCACCCTTGACGATGTACTTGGAGAACGAACTCATATCGAACAACGCCACTGCCTCGCGGCAGGCGCGGTGTTCCGCGCCGCTCCACGGCAGCCAGTTCTGTTGCCCGAACGAATAGCGGATCTCGGGCGATTGTCCGGCAGGCGCGAAGAAGTTCGGCCGCTCCCAACCCATCTTGCTGCCGAAATTGGCGCCGGCAGCGTGCAGGTGGGCATAGAGCGGCGAGCGCCGGAACGGCCGCGCCGTACCCAGTTCCCGGTTGGGCCAGGGCATCGCGTAGTGCAGGCCCAGCGTTTCCTTGACGCGGTCGTGCAGCCAGCTCTCATTGCCGTTGAAGCCGGCAAAGCGGCGGATATCGACCGGCCACAGGTCCATGGTCGGCTCGCCCGCGACGATCCATTCAGCCAGCGCCATGCCGGCGCCGCCGGCAGACGCGATCCCCATCGAGTTGAAGCCCGCGCCCACGTAGAAATTGCGCAGTTCGGGCGCTTCGCCGAGGATGAAGTTGTTGTCCGGCGTGAACGACTCGGGCCCGTTGTAGAACTGCTTGACCTGCGCCGACTCCAGTGCCGGAACGCGGATCAGCGCGTTCTCCATCAGGATCTCGAACTGGTCCCAGTCATCAGGCAGCAGCTGGAACTCGAACGGCTCGGGAATGCCCTGCATGCCCCACGGCTTGGCATTGGGCTCGAAGCCGCCCATCACCAGCCCGCCCACTTCTTCCTTGAAGTAGATGAAGCCGTCCGGGTCGCGCATCACCGGCAGGTCAGGATGCACGCCGGCAATGCGCTCGGTGACGATGTAATAGTGCTCGGCCGAGTGCAGCGGCACAGTAACGCCGCACATCTGGCCGACCTTGCGCGCCCACTGGCCGGCGCAGTTGACGACGATCTCCGCCTCGATGCGGCCTTCGTCGCCGGCCTTGTTGCGCCAGCTCACGCCGGTGGCGCGGCCATCGCGGGTATGGATCGCGGTGATCTTCGTATCCTGCGCGATGACCGCACCGCGGCTGCGCGCGCCGCGCGCCAGCGCCTGGGTCAGGTCGGTCGGGTTGGCCTTGCCGTCGCCCGGCAGCCAGACCGCCCCAAGCAGGTCGTCGGTGCGCATCACCGGCCACAGTTCGCCGGCCTGGGCGGGCGAGATCACCTCGCATTCCACGCCATAGGCCCGCGCCACCGCCGCGGTGCGGCGCAGTTGCGTCATGCGTTCCGCGGTGCGCGCGACCGACAGCGAGCCGCATTGCTTCCAGCCGGTGCCAAGGCCCGTTTCCGCTTCCAGTTCGCTGTACAGCTGCGTGGAGTAGCGGATCAGTTTCGTCATGCTCTCCTGCGAGCGCAGTTGCCCGACCAGGCCGGCCGCGTGCCAGGTGGTGCCGCAGGACAGTTGTCCCTGTTCCAGCAGGACCACATCCTTCCAGCCGAGTTTGGTCAGGTGATAGGCGACGCTGCAACCGATGATGCCGCCGCCGATGATGACGACGCGGGAGTGGGATGGGATGACAGGGGACATGGCGGGAAAACCTCGGCAGGAAAGTGGTTGGCGTTGCCTGCCATGTTATGCAAAAAAACGCCAATAAACAACACAAAATGCAACATAACTCGGCGGATCAGCGCGCCAGTTGCAGTGTCAGGATCCCCGCCAGGACCAGCGCGGTCGCAATCAGCCGCCGCCGGTCGAAGGGCTCGCGCAGCAGGAAGTGGCCCAGCAGCGCGGCAAAGATCACGCTCGATTCACGCAGCGCCGCCAGCTTGGTCACAGGCGCCATGGTCATCGCCCACAGCATCAGTGCATACGAGCCCACCCGGTTGATGCCGCCGATCCACGCGCGCTTCCATTCCGTGCGCATCAGCGTGACCAGCGCGGTGCCGCGCCGGCTGAAGGCGTAGGTCGGCATGAAGATGTGCGACATCGCCTGCAGCCAGACGATGTAGGTGAAGACCTCGCCGTAGCGCTTGACCGCGGTGCCGTCGATCACGGTGCCGCCCGCCAGGCAGGCCCCGGCCAGCAGCGCAAAGCCGAGCAGGTCGGGCGATTGCCGGCGCCAGCGCACCAGGCTGACCAGCCCGCAGCAGATCAGCGCGATGCCGGCATAGCCGCCTGGCCCCAGCCGTTCGCTGCCGGCCAGCAACAGCAGGATCGCCACCATCATCGGCGCCGAGCCGCGCATCAGCGGATAGGCCTGGCTGAAGTCGCCACGGTTGTAGGCGGCCACCAGCGACAGCTTGTAGCCGACTTCCAGTGCCACGGTGGCCAGCAGGAAGGGCCACACCTGCGGTGCGGGCAGCGGCACCAGGAACAGGAAGGGCACGGCCACCAGCAGGCAGAAGGTGTCGATCAGCGCCATCGACGACAACCGGTCGCCGCCGATCTTGACGATGGCGTTCCACGACGCGTGCATCAGCGCGGACAGCATCACGGCGGCAAAGGCGAGGCCGTGAAAGTCTGGGGGGAGGGACATGAAGGGTTGAGTTTGCGAACCGATGGTTTGCTCCCCTCTCCCGCTTGCGGGAGAGGGGCAGGGGGTGAGGGTAGGCGGTGGCAATGGCGCGGGCGCGTGCGTTATTTGCGCATTTTGATGTCGCGACGCAGCGGTCCGCAGTACAGCAA
>NZ_JFJW01000079.1:13613-22722 GCF_000611125.1 Cupriavidus sp. SK-4 | reverse complement strand
GGGGGGGGGGGGGGGGGGGGGAGCCTGCTGCTAGGCGAGTGAGGTAAAGATGCTCAAGGAGTCAAGCCGCTTCCGCCAGCGGCGCCTGCGCCTTGATCCCCATCTCGCGCAGCACCTCCCCAATTGCCGTCACCACGTTGCGCATCTCGTTGTCATCAATCGCACCAATGCACCCGACGCGGAAGGTCTCCATCTGCGTCAGCTTGCCCGGATACAGGATGTAGCCGCGCTCGCGCACCTTGGCGTAGAAGGTCTTGAAGTCATAGCGCGCATCGGCGGGGGCATGGAAGGTGACGATGATTGGCGCCTGCACCGCCGACGGCAGGAAGGCGCGGAAACCGAGCGTGGCCATGCCCTGCACCAGCGTGTTGCAGTTCCTGTGGTAGCGCGCGCCGCGCACCGGCTGGCCGCCTTCTTCCAGGAACTGGTCGAGCGCGGTGCGGAAGGCCGCCACCACATGCGTGGGCGGCGTGAAGCGCCACTGCGTGGTCTTCTGCATGTAGACGTACTGGTCGTACAGGTCCAGCGCCAGCGAGTGGCTGTTGCCCTGGCTGGCTTCCAGCACGTCCTTCTTCACCAGCACGAAGCCCATGCCCGGCACGCCCTCGATGCACTTGCCGGTGGCGGCCACCAGCGCGTCGAACGGCATGGTGCGGGCGTCGATCTCGATCGCGCCGAACGAGCTCATGGCGTCGACGATCAGCCCCTTGCCCAGCCGCTGGCACAGCGCGGCGATTTCCGGCAGCGGGTTGAGCACGCCGGCGCCGGTCTCGCAGTGCACCTGCGCCACGTGGGTGATCGACGGGTCGCGCCGGATGGCCTCTTCGATCACCGCGGCGGTGGCGGGCTGGTCTTCGGGGATCGGCAGTTCCACGCTGGCGCGGCCCAGCACCTTGCAGATCTTGAGGATGCGCTGGCAATAGGCGCCGTTCTGCGGCACCAGCACCTTGCCGTCGCGCGGCACCACGTTGGCAATGGCGGCTTCCACCGAAAAGGTGCCGCTGCCCTGCATCGGCACGCACACATGGGTGCCTTCGCCGTGGACGATGCGCACGAGGTCGTCGCACAGGCTGCGCGTGATGGCGTTGAAGGCGGCGTCCCACGAACCCCAGTCGCGCAGCATGGCCTGCTTGGTGGCGAGCGAGGTGGTCAGGGGGCCGGGGGTCAGAAGGATCGGGTCGTTGCCGCGAATCATGGTGAGCTCCTGATTGGGAAGGAGTGGAGATAAGAGAAGGTCAGTCGTTGCCCTGGCGCCAGGCCTGGGTCTTGCAATCGAGCACGCGTTGCAGCAGGTAATAGAGCAGGCAGGCGAAGGCCGAGGTCAGCACCACCAGCGTCGCCATCGCCGCCGCGGGGCCAATGTCGCCGGATTCATCCAGGTTGACGATCTCGACCGAGGCCAGCTTGGTGTCGGCACCGTACAGGAACACCACCGCCGAAACCGTGGTCATCGCATTGATGAACAGGTAGCGCGAGATCTCCAGGATGGCGGGCAGGCAGGCCGGCACCGTGACCTTGAAGAAGGTCTTGTAGAACGGCACCTTGAGCGACGCGGACACGGCCTCGAACTCGCTGTCGAGCTGCTTGAGCGCGGTGACCGCCGTCAGGTGGCACGACGCGTAATAGTGGACGATGGTCACCAGCACCAGGATCCCCAGCGTCTGGTACAGCCCGTGCATCGGGTTGGCCTGCGGCACGAAGAAGAAGATGTAGCCCAGGCCCAGCACCAGCCCGGGCACGCCCATCGGCAGCACCGCCATCAGCCGAACGAAGCTGCGCAGCCAGTCCATGCCGCGGGTCTTCTCCAGCAGGTAGGCGGTGGCAAAGATGAACACCGGCCCGATCACCGCGGCCAGCCCCGCCATGCGCAGGCTGTTCAGGTAGGAATCGACCACGCCGCCCTCGACCAGCCCCACCCGGTAGTGGTTCAGCGACAGCGAGAAGTTGTACGGCCACAGCTTGACGAAGGATGCGTAGATCGCCATGCCCATCACCGCCAGCATCAGCGCCGCCATCAGCCAGCAGAACACCGCCATGGCCAGGTCGAAGCGGCGGCTGCGGCGCGGCACGTAGGGCACCGAGCGTGCCGACATCAGCGCCATCTGGCGGCGCTGCACGCGCGCGTCGACGTAGTAGGTGACGGCCACCGGCACCAGCAGCATCAGCGACACCACCGCGCCCTGCGAGAAGTCCTGCATGCCGATCACCAGCTTGTAGATGTCGGTGGCCAGCATATGGAAATTGCCGCCGATCACCTTGGGGATGCCGAAGTCAGAGATCGCATAGGTGAACACCACCATGGCCGCGCTGACCAGGCCGTAGCGCGCACCCGGCACGGTGATGGTGAAGAACTTGCGCACGGTCGAGGTGCCCAGCGCATCGGCCGCCTCATAAAGCCGCGCGTCGGTCAGCGACAGCGCGGTGATCAGGATCATCAGCGCATGCGGGAAGGTGGCGAACACCAGCGAGGCCACGATGCCCAGCGGCCCGTAGATCTGGGTGCTGCCCATCCACGGCTTGAACAGCCCCTGGTTGCCGAACCAGAAGATGAAGGAGATCGCCGCCAGCAGCGATGGCGCCAGCAGCGGGACCAGCGCCAGGTTGCGCAGCAGGCCCTTGCAGGCGATGCGGCTGCGCGTCAGCGCATAGGCAAAGCTGAATGCCAGCGGCACCGTGATGCAGGTGGCCAGGGCAGAGACCCACAGGCTGTTCCACACCGAGCGCAGCAGCGCGGGCGACTCGAAGTACGCGCGGAAGTGCGCGATGCCGGCCAGGCTGCCGTCGCGGTTCTGCACGCTCTTGGCCAGGATCATCACGATCGGCGCCAGCACGAAGCAGGCGAGCGCCAGCGCGGCCAGCGCCAGCAGCACGTGGGCGAGGCGGTCGGTCCAGTGCGCGCGCACGGCGGTTGCGACCAGGGCCGGCGGCGCGGGTTGCGCGCCAGGGTTGGCAGGCCCGGCCGGCGCGCTGGTGNGCCGGCGCGCTGGTGGCGGGGGCGGGGACGGTATCGGTGGCCGGCATGGTGGCAGACGTATTGGCCGGCGCCGCAGTGAGACTCATGCGCATGCGTGGCGGAAAATGCGGATACGGTCAGCGGGAATGGCCAGGCGCAGCAGGTCGCCGGTGTTCGGGCGCAGCTCGTGCAGGTCATTGAGGGAGAGGTCCGCGTATAGTGCGCCGGACGCCGCGTCAGGCAGGCGCAGCGTCAGCCGCGAGAACGCGCCGAGGAACTCGATCTTGTCCACGGTGGCCTCCAGCACGTTGGGGCCATGCTGTTCGATGCCGCGCACGCATACGTCTTCGGGGCGGAAGAACACCTGCACGTCCTCGTCGGCGCAACAGCCCGGGGGCGCGGCGCAGCGCATGCGCACGCCGCCCAGGTGCAGCTCGCCGTCGCCGCAGACGCGCGCGCCCAGCATATTGGTCTTGCCGACGAAGTCCGCGGCGAACGGTGTGGCCGGGCGCTGGTAGATCTGCGCCGGCGTGCCCACCTGCTCGATCGCGCCCTGGTTCATCACCACGATGCGGTCGGCCATCGACAATGCCTCTTCCTGGTCGTGCGTGACCAGGATGGTGGTGATGTTCAGCCGCTGCTGCAGCGCACGGATCTCGCTGCGCAGCCGCACCCGCACGCGGGCATCGAGCGCGGACAGCGGCTCATCCAGCAACAGCAGGCCCGGCGAGGTGGCCAGCGCGCGTGCAATTGCCACGCGCTGCTGCTGGCCGCCTGAAAGCTGCGCCGGGTACTGGTTGCCGCGCTCGGGCAGCCCCACCAGCGTCAGCAGCTCATCCACGCGGGCGCGGCGCTGGTCGCGCGGCATGCGGCGGTTGACCAGGCCGTAGGCCACGTTGTCCGCCACCGTCAGGTTGGGGAACAGCGCGTAGGACTGGAACACGATGCCATAGTCGCGCTCCATCGGCGGCAGCGTGGAGATGTCGCGCCCGCCCTGGTGGATGGTGCCGGCGCTCTGCGATTCCAGCCCGGCGATGATGCGCAGCAGCGTGGTCTTGCCGCAGCCCGACGGGCCCAGGAAGCACAGCAGCTCGCCCTGGCGCACGTCCAGGTCGATATGTTGGAGTGCCACGAAGGCGCCGCTGCTGCCGCCGAAGCGCTTGTGGATGCCTTTCAGGCTGAGGTAGGTCTCGGCCGTGGATGGGGAGGTCTGCATGGCGTGGGGGCCCGGTGTGTTCTGTTGGGGACCCGGCGTCCTCTGCCCCAGGGGGCGAGGGCGCCGGTACAGGACGGCGCTCAGGCGCTCAGGGCTGCTTCTCCGACTTGCTGGCATAGCGCTTCTGCCACTCGGCCAGCACGCGCTCGCGGTTCTTGGCGATATGGCTGAAATCGTTCTTGACCAGCATCTGCTCGTAGTTGGCCGGGATGGTCTCGATCTTCCTCGCCACGCCCGGATAGGCGACGATGGCCCAGTCCTTGGCAAACAGCTGGTTGGCCTCCTTGCTGGCCAGCCAGTCCATGTAGCGCTGCGCGGCCTCCATCTTCCTGGTGCCCTTGACGATGCCGGCAGCCTCGATGTCGTAGCCCAGGCCTTCCTTGGGGAAGATCATCTCGATCGGCGCGCCCGAGGCCAGGGTCTTGTGCGCGCGCAGCTCGAACGAGATGCCGATCGGGAACTCACCCGAGCCGGCCTGCTTGCATGGCTTGGAGCCCGAATGGGTGTACTGGGCGATGTTCTCGTGCAGTGCATCCATGTACTTCCAGCCATCCTGCTCGCCATAGAGCTGCAGCCAGGCGGTCACGTCCAGGAAGCCGGTGCCGGAAGAGGCCGGGTTGGGCATCACGATGGTGCCCTTGTAGATGGGCTTGGCCAGGTCCTTCCAGGTCTCGGGGCGCGGCAGGTTGCGCTTCTTGGCTTCGATGGTGTTGAAGCAGATGGTTGCGCCCCAGACGTCCAGCCCCACCCAGGACGGCGGGGTGGCCTTGTCGCTGTAGTCGCGCGTCAGTTTCTCGAAGCCCTTGGGCGAGTAGGGCGCCAGCATCCCTTCCTGCTTGAGCAGTTCCAGGCTCGACGCAGCCAGCCCGGCGATCACGTCGGCCTGCGGGTTGGCCTTTTCGGCCAGCGCCTTGGCGGTGATGACGCCGGTGGAATCGCGCACGTACTTCAGTTCGATATCGGGCGCCACCTTGGCAAAGCCCTCGGCGTACGGCTTGAGGGTCTCGATCTCCCACGCCGTGTAGACGGTGAGGGTGGTCTTCTGGGCCAGCGCCGTGCCGGAGGCGGCTAGCGCAAGCAGGGCGGCGGCGGTGCGCAGGGTGGATGTGAAGGACGGTTGCATGGGGACTCCTTCTGGCATTGTAGGTGGAGATATGTGTCAATTTGGTGAGTATGTTGCATTTCCGCAGGGCATGCCGCACAACATTGAGTCACCGTAAAACCATTGTTCTACAACACTTGCAAGACATGTGCCTGATTTTTTGCGCTCCGTACGTCACCATCTGCGCCACACCGATGTCTTGATTGTTGACAATATACAAACCGCTTGCTTTAATGGCAATAAGGATTTTCGATATTGCGCAATCCGTCACAAACGGGAGTTTTCATGTCACGCCAAGCACCGCTGGCGAGCGAAATCACCATCCTGCAGAGCCAGTCCCTGGCCACCCTGGTGCAGCGCGAACTGGAACTGCGGATCATGTCGGGCGACCTGCCCCCCGGCGCCAAGCTCAATGAGATCGAGGTGGCAGGGCAGCTCAATGTGTCGCGCGGACCGGTGCGGGAAGCCTTCCGGGCGCTGGAGCAGGCCGGCCTGCTGCGCACCGAGAAGAACCGCGGCGTGTTCGTGCGCGCCATCTCGGTGGAAGAAGCCGATGAGATCTATGAACTGCGCGCCGTGCTGGATGAGTTCATCGGCCGCCAGCTGGCCGCCCGCATCACGCCCGAGGGCCTGCGCGAACTGCGCGCGCTGGTGGAATCGCTGGGCGTCGCCAGCCAGGCGCGCGATGTCGATGAATACACGCGGCTGAACCTGGAGTTCCACGACCGCATGGTCGAACTGGCCGGCAACCGCAAGCTGCTGGATACCTACCGGCGCCTGGTCAAGGAGCTGACGCTGTTCCGGCGCGAAGCGCTGTCCGGCAGCCACGCCGCCATGCCCGACTCCACCCGCGAGCACCGCGCCATCGTCTCGGCGATTGCCGCGCGCGACGGCGAACTGGCCGCGCGCCTGATGCGCGAGCACGTGGAGCGTGGCCGCGCCCGCATGCATGCCGCGGTGGACCCGGCCAGCGCCGACAAGGGCGCCGCTGCCTGAATCCGACCGTATCCATTGAAAGTACCGACCCCGATCGCGCCCAAGCACAGGAACCCCAACATGCCCGACACCAATGCCCGCACCATTACCGTCAACCAGCGCACCTACCGCTGGATGCAGCAGCCCGTCGTGGTGGTCTGCGTCGACGGCTGCGAGTTCGACTACCTGGAAGCCGCCGCCGCCAGCGGCCGCGCGCCCTACCTGAAGCGGCTGCTGGAAGCCGGCTCCGCCTTCCGCGGCGCCTGCGTGGTGCCCACCTTCACCAACCCCAACAACCTGTCCATCGTCTGCGGCGCGCCGCCCGCGGTGCACGGCATCTGCGGCAACTACTTCTTTGACCGCAGCGCCAACGGCGGGCGCGGCGAGGAAGTGATGATGAACGACCCCAAGTACCTGCGCGCCGGCACCATCCTGGCCGCGTTTGCCGACGCCGGGGCCAGCGTCGCCGTGGTGACCGCCAAGGACAAGCTGCGCCGCTTGCTGGGCCATGGCATGCAGGGCATCTGCTTCTCGTCGGAGAAGGCCGACCAGGCCACGGTGGAAGAGAACGGCATCGACCGCGTGGTCGAGCTGGTCGGCATGCTGGTGCCTGACGTGTACAGCGCCGAGCTGTCTGAGTTCGTCTTCGCCGCCGGCGTGCGCCTGATGGAAACGCGCCGCCCGGACCTGATGTACCTGTCCACCACCGACTATATCCAGCACAAGTTCGCACCCGGCTCGCACGGCGCCAACGCCTTCTACGCCATGATGGACAAGTACCTGGCGCGGCTGGACGAACTGGGCTGCGTGGTCGCGCTGACCGCCGACCACGGCATGAACGCCAAGCACGACGACGCCACCAAGGCGCCCAACGTGATCTACCTGCAGGACCACCTGGATGCCTGGCTGGGCCGCGGCGTGGAAGACGGGGGCGCACGCGTGATCCTGCCGATCACCGATCCCTACGTGGTCCACCACGGTGCGCTCGGATCCTACGCCACCATCTATCTGCCCGACGATGCGGATCCGGCCGCGATCAAGGCCCGGCTGTCCGACCTGCAGGGCGTGGAAAGCGTGCTGACCAACGCCGAGGCCTGCGCGCGCTTCGAGCTGCCGCCTGACCGCGTCGGCGACCTGGTGGTGACCAGCGACAAGCATGTGGTGCTGGGCACCAGCCGCAGCCGCCACGACCTGTCCGGGCTGGACGCGCCGCTGCGCTCGCACGGCGGCGTGTCGGAGCAGACCGTGCCGCTGGTATTCAACCGCGCCACGGCCGGTATCCCCGGCAAGGCCCAGTTGCGCAACTTCGACATTTTCGATGTCGCGCTGAACCATCTGCACTGAGTGCATCGAGCCGTACCGAACTGTATTGACCGGAGGACACTCATGAACGCCCCCCAATTCCCCGCTGGCGCCGTCAGCCCCCATTTCCGCGCCGAGGCCCTGCGCATCGACGGCCAGAAGATCGTGCGCGAGCGCGTGATCGAAGTGCGCAACCCGTATGACGGCACGCTGGTCGGCACAGTGCCCAAGGCGACGCTTGACGATGTGCGCCGTGCCTTCGAAGTGGGCCAGGCCTACCGCTCCACGCTGACGCGCTATGAGCGCGCCGCCATCCTGAACCGCGCCGCCGCGCTGCTGCGCGAGCGCACTGAAGAAGCATCGGACCTGATCACGCTGGAATCCGGCCTGTCCAAGAAGGATTCGCTGTATGAGATCGGCCGCGTCGCCGACGTGCTTGGCTTTGCCGCCACCGAGGCGCTGCGCGACGATGGCCAGCTGTTCTCATGCGACCTGACCCCCCACGGCAAGAAGCGCCGCGTGATGACCCAGCGCGAGCCGCTGCTGGGCGTGATCTGTGCCATCACGCCGTTCAACCACCCGATGAACCAGGTGGCGCACAAGGTGGCACCGTCGATCGCCACCAACAACCGCATGGTGCTCAAGCCGTCGGAAAAGGTGCCGTTGTCCGCGTTCTACCTGGCCGACCTGCTGTATGAAGCCGGCCTGCCGCCGCAGATGCTGCAGGTGATCACCGGCGACCCGCGCGAGATCGCCGACGAGCTGATCACGCACCCCGCCGTGGACCTGGTGACCTTTACCGGCGGCGTGGCGATCGGCAAGTACATTGCCAGCAAGGCCGGCTACAAGCGCGTGGTGCTGGAGCTGGGCGGCAACGACCCGCTGATCGTGCTGGACGACGCCGACCTGGACCGTGCCTCGGACCTGGCGGTGCAGGGCTCGTACAAGAACTCCGGCCAGCGCTGCACCGCGGTCAAGCGCATGCTGGTGCATGAGGCCGTGGCCGCGCGCTTTACCGAACTGGTGGTGGAGAAGACCCGCGCGTGGAAATACGGCGACCCGATGGACCGCGGCGTGGACATGGGCACCGTGATCGACGAGCAGGCCGCGCAGCTGTTCGAAGCCCGCGTCAATGAGGCAGTGGCGCAGGGTGCGCGGCTGCTGGTAGGCAACCAGCGCAACGGCGCCAGCTATTCGCCGACGGTGCTGGACCGCGTGGACCCGTCGATGACCGTGGTGCGCGAGGAAACCTTCGGGCCGGTTTCACCGATCATCACCTTCCGCGACGTGGACGATGCCATCCGGATTTCCAATGGCACCGCGTTCGGACTGTCCTCTGGCGTCTGTACTAACCGGATCGAGGATTTCACGAAAATCGCCAATTCGCTGCATGTGGGCACGGTCAACCTGTGGGAAGTGCCGGGCTATCGCATCGAACTGACGCCGTTCGGCGGCATCAAGGATTCGGGGCTGGGCTACAAGGAAGGGGTGCAGGAGGCGGCCAAGAGCTTTACCAACCTGAAGACGATTACGTTGCCGTGGGGGTGAGGCGCTGAGGAAG
>NZ_JFJW01000079.1:0-13554 GCF_000611125.1 Cupriavidus sp. SK-4 | reverse complement strand
CAGGGGGTGAGGGCAGGGGCTGGCATACCACTGGCTGTACTTCGTAGGGACGCCCGCCCTCACCCCAACCCACTCCCGCAAGCGGGAGAGGGAGCAAGCAATCGGTCGTCGGAAGCCGTCGGGCGTGGCACATCTTGACACCCGCTGCGCTAGAATCAGCCCCCAATACCTGACGCTCCCGGAGTCACCGTGCTCGCCGAACAACGGCAGAAATACATCCTCGACCAACTGTCCGCCACCGGTGCGCTGGCCATCAGCGAACTGGTGACCGAGCTCGACGTCTCGCGCGAGACCATCCGCCGCGACCTCAACGCGCTGGCCGCGCGCGGCCTGCTGGTGCTGACCCACGGCGGCGCGCTGGCCTCGGACCGCACCGAGCCCGACACGCAGACCCGCGCCGCGGTCAATGCCGAAGGCAAGCGCGCCATCGGCGTGCGTGCGGCGGAGCTGGTGCGCGACGGCGCCTCGCTGATCCTGGACTACGGCACCACCACCCACGCGGTGGCGCAGTCGCTGCATGGCCACCACAACCTGCTGGTCTATACCAACGACCTTGCCATCGCCCAGCTGCTGGGCCGGCGCAACGGCAACCGGGTGATCTTGCTGGGCGGGGAGCTGCAGGACAACGAAGACGCCACGCACGGCTGGGACACCATCGAACAGCTGTCGCGCTACCACACCGACTTTGCCTTTGTCGGCATCGGCGGCGTCACGCCGCGCGGCGAGATCTGCGACTTCTCCCGCGCCGCGGCGGAGCTGCGCAGCCGCATGCTGCTGGCCGCCGACGTGGCCTGCGTGGTGGCTGACCATACCAAGTTCGGGCGCAATACCGGCGTGACCATCAAGCATTTCGACCTGGCTGCCTGGCTGATCACGGATATGGCGCCGGAGCCGGAGCTGGCCGCGGCGCTCAAGGAGCGGGGCGCCAAGCTGCTCATCGCCTGACGGCTCAGGGTGTCCCGCCCAGTTCGCTACCCAAGGCGGAGCTGTCCGCTGATCGCACGGAAATCCCCGCCTCATGCACTAAAATGCGGCTTTCACGCCGCTGTCACAGGTGTTTTGACTGTTGTGCGCCCCACGCTGGTGCTAAAGTGCTGCGTTGTCCGACAGGCACGGCCCGCCGTGAATGTGCAGACAACCGGAGGCCACCCACCTTCCATCGGCGCAACGCCAGACGGCACCACAGACCGGCACCAAGCCGGCAAGGCTGCCGGATCCAGCCACTCCAGCACAGCAGAGACATCCGTGAATTCTCCCTCCCTTGACGCATTCCTGGCGGGGGTTGCCCGCCGCGACCCTAATCAACCTGAATTCCTCCAGGCCGTGAAGGAAGTGATGATGACGCTCTGGCCCTTCGTCGAGCGCAATCCGCGCTACGCCGACCAGGCCCTGCTTGAGCGGCTGGTGGAGCCCGAGCGCGTGATCCAGTTCCGCGTGGCCTGGACCGACGACCAGAATCGCGTGCAGGTCAACCGCGCCTTCCGCGTGCAGCACAGCTCGGCCATCGGCCCGTTCAAGGGCGGCATGCGCTTCCACCCGACCGTGAACCTGTCGGTGCTGAAGTTCCTGGGCTTCGAGCAAACCTTCAAGAACGCGCTGACCACGCTGCCCATGGGCGGTGGCAAGGGCGGCTCGGACTTTGATCCCAAGGGCAAGTCCGACGGCGAAGTGATGCGCTTCTGTCAGGCGCTGGTGACCGAGCTGTACCGCCACCTGGGCCCGGATACCGACATCCCGGCCGGCGACATCGGAGTGGGCGCACGTGAAGTCGGCTTTATGGCCGGCATGATGAAGAAGCTGTCGAACCAGTCCGCCTGTGTCTTTACCGGCAAGGGCCTGGCCTACGGCGGCAGCCTGATGCGCCCGGAAGCGACCGGCTACGGCACGGTCTACTTTGCGCAGGAGATGCTGCACCGGCGCGGGCGCGCCTTCGACGGCCTGCGTGTGCTGATCTCCGGCTCGGGCAACGTGGCCCAGTACGCGGCCGAGAAGGCGATCGAGCTGGGCGCCACGGTGCTGACGCTGTCCGATTCCGGCGGCGTGCTGCACTACCCGCAAGGCATGACCACCGGGCAGCTGGCCGAAGTGATGGCCTTCAAGAATGAAGAGCGCGGCCGCCTGTCCGACTTTGCCGCCCGCCACGGCATGACCTTCGAAGCCGGCCGCACCCCGTGGCACGTACCCGCAGACGTGGCGCTGCCGTGCGCCACCCAGAACGAACTGGACGGCAATGACGCCGAGACCCTGCTCGGCAATGGCGTGATCTGCGTGGCCGAAGGCGCCAACATGCCGTCGACGCTGGAAGCCGTGGACCGCTTTGTCGATGCGAAGATCCTCTACGCCCCGGGCAAGGCCAGCAATGCCGGCGGCGTTGCCACTTCCGGCCTGGAAATGTCGCAGAACGCCATGCGCCTGTCCTGGCACCATGCCGAGGTCGACGAGAAGCTGCACGCGATCATGAAGGACATCCACCAGAACTGTATCCACCACGGGCAGAAGGCGGGTGGCTATATCAACTATGTGGAAGGCGCGAACATCGCTGGCTTCGTCAAGGTGGCCGACGCCATGCTGGCGCAAGGCGTGATCTGACCTGAAGTTCCAGCCGGCGCAATGCCGGCCGTTGCCGGGCGGGTGCAGGCACGCACCCGTCTGGCGCATCTCCCCCCGATTCCCCCAGGCAGTACCCACCTCGCAGCGCTGGGCAGCGCCCTCACGCCCGCCATTTCCCGCCACGGCCCGCCGCCCGACTGCATCTCCCGATTATTCGCAAATCGCGAACACTGTCCTCGGACTTTGCCACGTAGTCAGTGCATGGCGCCTTGCCTACTATGCACACACACCAAGCGAACGCCACTGGTGAATGAATATAGCGGTAGCAATCACTAACTTGCAGCCAGCCTATCCAGGCGCCCCTGACCGGAGATCATCATGACGAACCCCAAGCTCGAAGTCCTGACCCCGCAAAACAGCCAGCTGATCTTTATCGACCACCAGCCGCAGATGGCCTTCGGGGTGCAGTCGATGGACCGCCAGGCCCTGAAGAACAACACCGTTGGCCTGGCCAAGGCAGCCAAGATCTTCAATATCCCGACCACCATCACCACGGTGGAAACGGAGTCGTTCTCGGGCTTCACCTACCCGGAACTGCTGGATGTGTTCCCGGACCACAAGCTGCTGGAACGCACCTCGATGAACTCCTGGGACGACCAGAAGGTGCGTGACGCCCTCAAGGCCAACGGCCGCAAGAAGGTGGTGGTGTCCGGCCTCTGGACCGAGGTCTGCAACAACAGCTTTGCCCTTTGCGCCATGGCCGAAGGCGACTATGAGATCTACATGGTGGCCGATGCCTCCGGCGGCACCTCGAAGGAGGCCCACGACTACGCCATGCAGCGTATGGTCCAGGCCGGCGTGGTGCCGGTCACCTGGCAGCAGGTGCTGCTGGAATGGCAGCGCGACTGGGCCCACCGCGACACGTATGACGCGGTGATGAAACTGGTCAAGGAGCACTCGGGCGCCTACGGTATGGGGGTGGACTACGCCTACACCATGGTCCACAAGGCCGCGCAGCGCACTGCCACGCCGCATGAGGCACTGGCCGCCGTGCCTGCCCGCTGAGCCGGCACTGAACCAGCCGCAAGCCCACCCGATCCCTTGATTGCATCCAGGAGCCCCATCATGAGCACCATTACGACGCAGGACGGCACGCAGATCTTCTACAAGGACTGGGGCAGTGGCCAGCCCGTGGTCTTCTCCCACGGCTGGCCCCTCAATGCCGACGCGTGGGACGCGCAGATGCTGTTCCTGGTGCAGCAGGGGTTCCGGGTGATCGCTCATGACCGCCGCGGCCATGGCCGCTCGGACCAGCCGGCGCAGGGCAACGACATGGATACCTATGCCGATGACCTGGCGGCGCTGCTGGACGCGCTGGACCTGCGCGATGCCACGCTGGTGGGCCATTCCACCGGTGGCGGCGAGGTGGCGCACTACATCGGCCGCCATGGCACCGGCCGTGTCGCCAGGGCCGTGCTGATCGGCGCGGTGCCGCCGATCATGCTCAAGACCGCGGCCAACCCCGGCGGGCTGCCGATCGATGTGTTCGACGGCATCCGCAAGGGCGTGGCCGACAACCGCTCGCAGTTCTACCAGGACCTGGCGACGCCGTTCTTCGGCTTCAACCGCCCCGGCGCCAAGGTCTCGCAAGGCACCATCGATGCCTTCTGGGCGCAGGGCATGGCCGGCGGCATCGTGGGCCAGTACGCCTGCATCAGGGAATTCTCGGAAGTGGACTACACCGAGGACCTGAAGAAGTTCGACGTGCCCACGCTGATCCTGCATGGCGATGACGACCAGATCGTGCCCATCGACGCTTCGGCGAAGCGGTCGGTGGAACTGGTCAAGGGCGCGACCCTCAAGGTGTATCCGGGCGCTTCGCACGGCATGTGCGTGGTCAATGCCGACCAGGTCAACGCCGACCTGCTGGCCTTCCTGAAGGCCTGAGCCCGATGTCAGTCACCCGCCGGCAATTTATCGCTTCGGCCGCCGCGCTCGGCGCGGCGCCTTTCTCAGAGAGCTTCGCCATGTCGCCTGGCAGCCAACCCAGCCTCATCCTCGTCAACGGCAAGTTCGCCACGCTCGACAAGTCCAAGCCGCAGGCGGACGCCGTTGCGATCCGCGAGGGGCGCTTCGTTGCCGTCGGCACGCGCCAGGAAATCATGAAGCTGGCCGGCGCGCAGACCAAGGTGGTCGACCTGAATGGCCGGCGGGCCATTCCCGGGCTGATCGACAGCCATATGCATATCATCCGCGGCGGCCTGAACTACAACATGGAGCTGCGCTGGGACGGCGTGCGCTCGCTCGCCGACGCCATGCGCATGCTGAAGGAACAGGTCGCGCGCACGCCAGCGCCGCAATGGGTGCGGGTGGTGGGGGGCTTCACCGAGCACCAGTTCGCCGAGAAGCGGCTGCCCACCATCGAGGAATTGAATGCCGTGGCGCCCGACACCCCGGTCTTCATCCTGCACCTGTACGACCGTGCCATCCTGAACGGCGCCGCGCTGCGCGCGGTGGGCTACAACAAGGACACCCCGAACCCGCCCGGCGGCGAGATCGCGCGCGATGCGCGCGGCAATCCCACCGGCCTGCTGCTGGCCAGGCCCAACGCCACCATCCTCTACGCCACGCTGGCCAAGGGCCCGAAGCTGCCGCCTGAATACCAGAAGAACTCCACGCGACATTTCATGCGCGAGGTCAACCGGCTGGGTGTCACCGGCGTGATCGACGCCGGCGGTGGCTACCAGAACTACCCCGAGGACTACAGCATCATCGAGGAACTGCACCAGGCAGGGCAGCTCACGGTGCGCCTGGCCTACAACCTGTTCACGCAGAAGCCCAAGGAAGAGCTCAGCGACTTCAAGACCTGGGCCTCCAAGGTGAAGCCCGGCCAGGGCGACGACCTCTACCGCCACAATGGCGCCGGCGAGATGCTGGTCTATACCGCTGCCGACTTCGAGGACTTCCGCGTCGAGCGCCCCGAGATGGCGCCGTCGATGGAGGCCGACCTGGAGCCGGTGATCCGCCTGCTGGCCGAGAAGCGCTGGCCGTGGCGCCTGCATGCAACCTATGACCAGACCATCTCGCGCGCGCTGGACGTCTACGAGAAGGTCGCCAAAGAGGTCCCGTTCGACCGGCTGAACTGGTTCTTCGACCACGCCGAGACCATATCCGACCGCAATATCGACCGCATCGCCGCGCTCGGCGGCGGCATCGCGGTGCAACACCGGATGGCCTACCAGGGCGAGTACTTTGTCGAGCGCTATGGCGCGCGTGCTGCCGAGGCGACGCCGCCGGTGAAGAAGATGCTGGAGAAAGGCGTCAAGGTCGGCGCCGGCACCGATGCCACGCGCGTGGCCTCTTACAACCCGTGGGTCTCGCTGTACTGGCTGACCACCGGCAAGACCGTGGGCGGCATGTCGATGTACCCGCAGGCCAACCTGCTCGACCGCGAGACCGCGCTGCGGCTGTGGACCGAGGCCAATACCTGGTTCTCGTCCGAAACCGGCAAGAAGGGCCAGATCAAGGCGGGCCAGCTGGCCGACCTGGCGGTGCTGTCCGCGGACTACTTCAGCGTGCCAGGCGACGAGATCCAGGACATCACCTCGGTGCTGACCATCCTGGGCGGCGAGGTGGTCTATGGCGACGGCGACTTCGGCAAGCTTTCGCCCGCCATCCCGCCGGCGATGCCGGACTGGTCGCCTGCCCGCCACGGCAGCAAGTACCAGCCGCGCCCGCAAGCCCAAAAGCTGGCCTTGAACACGGCCTGCGGCTGTGCCAGTTCATGCGGCGTGCACGGCCATGCGCATGCCAGGGCCTGGACGGCCGGCGTGCCCACCTCGGACGAGAGTACGTTCTGGGGCGCGCTGGGTTGCTCATGCTGGGCGTTCTGATGCCGCTGCGTTGCCGATACCAGGAGACCCGACCATGACTGCCCATCCTATCCACCCCGCGGCCGGCGCAGCGACCACGCCCTCGGCCTGGCTGCGCTGGCTGGCGCTGCTGGCATTGTCCGCGCCCTACCTGCAGGGTGGACTGGTCAAGGCGGCTGACTTTGGTGCCGCCATCGCCGAGATGCAGCACTTCGGCCTGGCGCCGGCCGCGCCGCTGGCGGCGGCCGTGATCGTGCTGGAACTGGGCGCGGCCGCGCTGATGCTGAGCGGGCGGCTGCGGTGGCTGGGCGCGCTGGCGCTGGCCGTCTTCACCGTGCTGGCAACCTTTGTCGCCAACCGCTTCTGGCAGGCGCCGCCGGATGCGCGCTTCGGGCAGGCCAACGCCTTCTTCGAGCATATCGCGCTGGCCGGCGGCCTGTGCCTGGTGGCCTGGGAAGACCTGCGGCAACGCCGCGCGGCCAGGGGCCAGGCATGAGCCCGGCCGCCAAGCCCGCGCCGATCCCCGGTGCCGCCGCCCCGGCCGGCGGCAGCTTCGCGCCGCTGGCGCATGGCACCTTCGCCGTGCTGTGGGCGGCGACGGTGCTGGGCAATATCGGCAGCTTCATGCGCGATGTGGCCAGCGCCTGGCTGGCAACTGACCTGTCGGGCTCGCCCGCCGCTGTCGCCATGATCCAGGCGGCCGGCACGCTGCCGGTGTTCCTGCTGGCGATTCCCGCCGGCGTGCTGTCTGACATCCTCGACCGGCGCCGTTTCCTGATCGTGATCCAGGTGGGGCTGGCAATGGTCAGCGGTTCGCTGATGCTGCTGGCATGGCAGGACGGGCTGACCATCGAGCTGCTGATCGGCCTGGCTTTCCTGGGCGGCATCGGCACGGCGATGATGGGGCCGACCTGGCAGTCGATCGTGCCGGAGCTGGTGCCGGCCGGTGAACTGAAGCCGGCGGTCGCGCTGAACTCGCTGGGCGTCAATATCGCGCGCGCCATCGGGCCGGCCGCGGGCGGCCTGTTGCTGGCCGCATTCGGCGCGGCGGCAACCTATGGCGCGGACGTGGCCAGCTATCTGTTCGTGATTGCCGCGCTGCTGTGGTGGAAGCGCCCGGCACGCGCCGAAGACCCGCTGCGCGAGCATTTCTTCGGCGCTTTCCGCGCCGGCGTGCGCTTTGCACGGGCCCACAGCAAGCTGCATGTGGTGTTGCTGCGCGCGGCCTGCCACTTTGCGCTGGGCAGCAGCGTGTGGGCGCTGCTGCCGCTGGTGGCGCGCCAGATGCTGCACGGCGGCGCATCGCTGTACGGCATGCTGCTTGGCGCGGTCGGCGTGGGTGCGATCCTGGGCGCGCTGGCGATGCCGCGCCTGCAGAAGCGGCTGGACCTGGACCAGCTGATGCTGGCCGCGGCGCTCGCTACCGCGGCGGTGATGGCGGTGCTGTCGGTGGCGCCGCCGGCATGGGTCGCCATGCTGGCGCTGCTGCTGCTTGGCGCCGCGTGGATCCTGGCGCTGACCACGCTGGCCGGCACGGCCCAGGTGATCCTGCCCAACTGGGTGCGTGGCCGCGCGCTGGCGGTCTACCAGATGGTGTTCAACGGCGCCATGGCGCTGGGCAGCCTGGTGTGGGGCTTTGTCGCGCAGGGGCTGGGCACGCCGGCCGCGCTGATGATCGCCGCGGCCGCACTGTGCGTGGCCGGGGTTGTCATGCACCGCGTGAAGCTGCCGCGTGGCGAGGAAGACCTGGGCCCGGCCCGGCACTGGCCCGCGCCCGAAGCCGCCGAGGAGGTGGCGCATGACCGCGGCCCGGTGATGATCCTGATCGAATACCGCGTGCGCGCGGCCGACCGCCAGGGCTTCCTGCAAGCCATCCACAAGCTGTCCGAGGAACGGCTGCGCGACGGCGCCTTCAGCTGGGGCGTGATGGAGGACCCGGCCGATGCCGAGGCCTACACCGAGTGGTTCCTGGTCGAATCCTGGGCCGAGCACCTGCGCCAGCACGAACGCGTGCCGCACGCGGACGCAGACCTGCAGCGCGAGGTCGCGCGCTTCCACACCGGCGAAGGGCCGCCGCGGGTGCGGCACCTGCTGGCAGCGGGTCGGCCACTGGAATAAGCAAGCAATAGCGACGGCTTTCCGATCTGCCGCTGCGGAACTCTCCTCTCCCGCTTGCGGGAGAGGAGCAGGGGTGAGGGCAGGCCGTGGCGAACCGACACCCCCTTCAAGCAAGACCGCCACCTTGCCACCTGCGAATTCCCCGTCCCCAAGGACCCCCATGCACAACCAGCTGTTTGTCGACGGCCGCTTCGTCGACGCCCTCGACGGGGACACGCTCGACGTGGTCAATCCGCACGACGGCAGCCTGATCACGCGCGTGGCGGCGGGCGCGCAGCTCGATATCGACCGCGCCGTGGCCGCGGCGCGGCGCGCCTTTCCCGCATGGTCGCGCCTCTCCGCCGGCGAACGGGGCAGGATGCTGGCACGGCTGGCCGATGCCATCGAGGCCGACACGGACCTGGCCGAACTCGAAAGCGCCGACACCGGCCACCCCATCCGCGATGCGCGCGGCCTCGACGTGCCGCGCACCGCGGCGTGCTTCCGATACTTCGCGGGCATGGCCGACAAGATCGAAGGCACCGTGGTGCCGGTCGAATCCGGTTTTCTCAACTACGTGCAACGGGCCCCGGTCGGCGTGGTGGGGCAGATCGTGCCGTGGAACTTCCCGCTGATGTTCACCGGCTGGAAGCTGGGGCCGGCACTGGCGGCGGGCAATACGGTGGTGCTCAAGCCGTCGGAGCTGACGCCGCTGTCCGCGCTGCGCGTGGCGGCGCTGGCGGCCGAGGCCGGCTTTCCGCCGGGGGTGGTCAACGTGGTGCCTGGCTTCGGCAATGTAGCCGGGCAGCGGCTGGCCAACCATCCCGACGTCGACAAGATCGCCTTCACGGGATCCACTGCCACCGGGCGGCGCATCGTCGAGGCCTCGCGCGGCAACCTCAAGCGCATCCAGCTTGAGCTGGGCGGCAAGGGCGCCAACATCGTCTTTGCCGATGCCGACCTGGATGCCGCGGTGGCGGGCGCGGCCTGGGCCAGCTTCCACAACCAGGGCCAGGCCTGCATCGCCGGCTCGCGGCTGCTGCTGCATGAGGACATCGCCGATGCCTTCCTCGCGCGCTTCGTGGCGCTGGCGCAATCGATCCGCGTGGGGGATCCGTCCGATCCCGCCACCGAGATGGGGCCGCTGACCTCGGCCGCCCATCGCGACCGCGTGCTGGAGTATGTGGAGCTTGCACAGGCCCAGGGCGGCACCTTGCTGGCCGGCGGCAAGGCGCCCGCCGACCCGAGCCTGCGCAATGGCTTCTATGTCGAGCCCACCGTGGTCGCTGCGCGCCCGCAGGACCGCATCGCCCAGGAAGAGGTCTTCGGCCCGGTCGTCACGGTGCTGCGCTTTGCCAGCGACGAGCAGGCGCTGGCCATCGCCAACGCCACGCAATACGGGCTGGGCAACGGGCTATGGACGCGCGACCTGGCCCGCGCGCACCGCCTCGCGCGCGATATCCGCGGTGGCATGTGCTGGGTCAACTGCTACAAGCGCGTCCATCCGGGCAGCCCCTTCGGCGGCGTGGGTGAATCCGGCTACGGGCGCGACATGGGGTTCGAGGCGATGCACGGCTACACCGAGTCGCGCTCGGTATGGATCAATGTGGATGCCGGCATTGCGCCGCACTTTGCGCGCTGAAGCCAGCGCGGCACCACCAATCATTTCAGGGAGAACGAAATGAAGCTCTATCTGGTATCACTGGCCGTCGGCATCCTGGTCGGCATCATCTATGCCCTGTTGCAGGTGCGCTCACCGGCGCCGCCGGTGGTGGCGCTGATCGGCTTGCTGGGCATGCTGATCGGCGAGCAAGTGGTGCCGCCCGTCAAGCGCCTGCTGGCGGGCGAGCCGGTCACGGTGGCCTGGTTCCGTGGCGAGTGCGTGCCGAAGATCACCGGCGCACCGGCGGCGCCGACGGCGGCGGCACGCCCGGCTGCGGAAGCAGCACGGGACGAGCCGCAGGCGCACTAGGCATTGCTCTAGCCCAGCGCCAGCGTGCGTTGCCGCGCCAGTTCCGCCCAGCGCGCCGCTTCGGAAGCGACCAGCGCATTCATCGCCTCGCGTCCGCTGGCCACGACCTCGAAGCCATTGTCGTACAGGCGCTGCGTTACGGCCGGTTCGCGCAGCGTCTGGCTGACTGCGGCGGCCAGGCGGTCGAGCTGCGCCGCCGGCGTGCCGGCCGGCGCGATCATGCCGACCCAGGAGTAGGTGACCAGACCCGGCCAGGTGTCGGCCAGCGTGGGTACCGTCGGCAGATGCGGATTGCGCGCAGAAGAGCTGACCGCCAGCGCCCGCAGCTTGCCGGCCTGCAGTTGCGCCAGCACCAGCGGCAGGCTGGCAAACATCGAATCGACATGGCCGCCCAGCAGGTCTTTCAGTGCCGGGGCGCCGCCGCGGAACGGCACGTGCAGGCCATGGGTGCCGGCGGCATGGTGGAACCATTCGGCGGTCAGGTGGTTGGAGCTGCCGACACCCACGGAGGCATAAGACACCTCGCGCGATTGTCGGCACGCCCGCACATAGTCCTGCAGCGTGCGCCACGGCGACGCGGCCGGCACCGCCAGCGCCATTGGCGCGCGCACCATATACGACACGCCGGTGAGGTCACGCCCGGCGCGGTAAGGCAGGTTCGGGTAGGCCAGCGGCTCGGTCGCATACGAGTCATAGACCAGGCCGATGGTGTGGCCGTCAGCCTTGCTGCGCGCCACGATGCCCGTGCCGATGGTGCCGCCGGCGCCGTCGTGGTTCTCGATCACAACGGTCTGGCCGAGCCGCCGTCCAAGCCCCAGATGGACTTCGCGCGCGGTCTTGTCGACCACGCCGCCTGGCGCAAATGGCACAACCAGCACCAGCGGGCCGTTGCTGCGCGCCTGTGCGCCGGCGCGGCCGGCCAGCAGCACGGCCGCGGCGCCGCCCAGCACCAGCCGGCGGCGATGCAATGCTCGGATCTGCATGACGGATCTGCCCCTCGTTCGCTATGATTGCCGTCGAGCTGCCTTCTGATCGCGGCTGGAATGGCGCCGCGCGTCAACGTTGTGCAACCAACCGCGGCAAGTTGCCGGGCGCTCCCATCGGCCCGGCGAGCGCCAGATGGTAGCACTGCCGCGTGTCAATATCGATCCCTTCGCCCCGGGTTTGCCATGGACCGTTTTCTCAGTATCGAAGCCTTCGTCAGGGTCGCGGACACCCTCAGCTTTGCCGAGGCTGCGCGCCAGCTTGGCGTGACCAATTCCGTCGTCAGCCATCGCGTCCAGCAGCTTGAGAAGTACATCAACGCACCGCTGTTCCATCGCAGCACGCGGCACGTGCGCCTGTCGGAAGTGGGCGAGACCTACTACCGTCAATGCGCCGACGTGGTCGCCAACCTGGCCGACCTGACCGACCAGATGCGCGACCTGCGTGCCACTCCGGCCGGGCGCCTGCGCATCCAGGTGCTGCCCGGATTTGCCATCCGGCACTTCGCCGACATCCTGGCCGGCTTCAGCCAGCAGTATCCGGATATCGAACTGGATATCGTCGTCAACGACCGCGTCATCGATCCGATCGAAGAAGGCTTCGACGTGGCCTTCCAGATCTTCGCGCCCCAGAACGACTCGCTGATCGCGCGGCGCCTGTTCACGCTGCGCCGCATCTTCTGCGTGGCGCCGGCGTTCATCGAACGCTGGGGCAAGCCGGAGCGGCCGGCGGACCTGGTCTGCAGCAAGGTGGCGCTGTACTCCGCCTACCCGACCCGCAACAAGTGGACGTTCTCGCGCGATGCCGAATCGGTCGAGATCGACCTGGCCCCGCGCATGCGCACCAACTCCGTCCACCTGCTGCGCGACTACGCGGTCAGCGGCGCCGCCGTGGTCTGCCTGCCCACGCTGGTCGCCAGCGAAGACCTGCTGGCCGGCCGGCTGGTGCCGGTGCTGCACGACTATTCGCTGTCATCGTTCGAGTTCGCCGCCGTGTACCCGGCCACGCAGCGGCAGGCGCTGAAGGTGCGGGTGCTGGTGGACTACCTGGCGGAAAGCCTGCAGGGCGAGCCGCCGTGGGATGTGCCGTTGATGGAGAGGGGATGGGTGCGGTGAGGGAGCGGCAAGTCAATGCGACAGGATTTCACTACCGCGGACAGATGTCGGGAAACACCAATAGCCCTTGGGACGATGAAGAACAGGCGGCGATGGCGCCAATTGTCCCGACAGTGAATCTCGTCCCAGTATGCCAGGCTCGGTCCCGTAGATCAGGGGTGAGTTGGTGCCATGGGCAATCGCGCCACCAACCGCACCACATCGGCGATGCGCCAGCGGCGGAGTCGCAGCATTCATTTCTGTTGCCGACAGATGGTTGATATAACGCCCGGAAACGGTATCCGCCCGCTCGATTTCTTCAAACGTGAGCGCCTTGGCCAATGCGCCGCAGCACACGCTGGCCAGCGCAAGCATGGCCGCAGTCTTCCCTGCGTCGTGCATTGGTGTTCTCCTTGAAGTCAAAGGTGGTTACTGCGAATGTTCTCTTTCGGAGCGCAATGGGCTAGCGCTATCGGTCGATCGCCAGCACAAGCGCGCTCGCCGTCGCCACGATACGTCTCAGGTTAGTCGCGGCTTTCGGGGCATGGTGTCTGTAGATTCCTACGGTTGACGTGAATTAGGCCTTTTCGGGTACTGAAACGTCTTCCAGATCAATGGAATTTTCCGGTTGCGTTCGGTACGGTGATCGTGCCCGCTACCTGTCCTCCGGTACCGCCTGGACCATTCAGGGTGCATCGATGCTGCCGCGCCGCCGGAGGAAGCCTGACGGCCGGCACCTGGCCTCGCGCATGCGCACTTTGCTTTGGCCCTGGCGGGGGTCGGGCTCGGCGTTCGTCCTGTCGATCCGGCATTGGAGTAACGACACCCATATGCTCACCAACAGTCCGCCGAACGTTTGAAAGTAGGCCAGCCCCAGTTTGCCGTGTAGCAGCAACGCCAGAATTGCGAAGTTTGCCAGGAAGATGCCAGACAGCGCGCCGATGAGCGCCTTATAGCCATTTGATTACACACAAGTCAGTCACCC
>NZ_JFJW01000078.1:36851-53316 GCF_000611125.1 Cupriavidus sp. SK-4 | reverse complement strand
GGCGGCGCTGCCGCCCAGGCGCGCGGCCAGCGCCGCCTTGACGCGCTCACGCGTGCGCGGCGCGTAGCGCGCGATCACCGACACCGCGCACGCCAGCACGATCAGCGGGACCAGCAGCGTTTCGATGGCGTGGTAGAGGGTCATGGCGGCGTGGTGCCTCAGCTGAACATCAGCGCGACGCGGTAGGTCACGAAGGCCGCCAGGTAGGCCAGCCCGGTCAGGTAGGCCGCCGACAGCGCCATCACCTTCCACGAGTCGGTCTCGCGCCGGATCACTGCCAGCGTGGAGATGCACTGCGGTGCGAACACGTACCAGGCCAGCAGCGACAGCGCGGTCGCCAGCGACCATTGCGCGGCGATCATCGGCGCCAGCTGCGTGGCCACGGTCTCTTCACTGCCTGACAGCGCGTAGACCGTTGCCAGCGCGCCCACCGCCACTTCGCGCGCGGCCAGGCCCGGCACCAGCGCGATGCAGATCTGCCAGTTGAAGCCCACCGGTGCGAACACCTTCTGCAGCGCATGGCCGATCATGCCCGCAAAGCTGTAGTCGATGGCCGGCGCGGTCGCGCCCACGGGCGCGGACGGGAAGGTCGACAGGAACCACAGCAGCACCGTCAGCGCCAGGATCACCTTGCCCACCCGCGACAGGAAGATGCGGGCACGCTCCCACAGGCCGATGGCCACGTCGCGCGGATTGGGGATGCGGTACGACGGCAGCTCCATCAGCAGCGGATGGTCGGTGCGGTCGCGGCGGAAGAACTTGAGCGCGTAGGCCACCACCAGCGCGCTGACGATGCCCGCCACGTACAGCGCGAACAGCACCAGCCCCTGCAGGTTGAACAGGCCCATCACGGTGCGCTCGGGGATGAAGGCGCCGATCAGCAGCGCATACACCGGCAGCCGTGCCGAGCAGGTCATCAGCGGCGCCACCAGGATGGTGGTGAGCCGGTCGCGCGGGTCCTGGATGGTGCGCGTGGCCATGATGCCGGGGATGGCGCAGGCAAAGCTGGACAGCAGCGGGATGAACGAGCGCCCCGACAGCCCCGCGCCCATCATCAGGCGGTCCAGCAGGAAGGCCGCGCGCGGCAGGTAGCCGGATTCCTCCAGCGTCAGGATGAACAGAAACAGGATCAGGATCTGCGGCAGGAACACCACCACGCTGCCCAGGCCTGCGACCAGGCCGTCGACCAGCAGGCTCTTGAGCATGCCGTCGGGCAGGTACGCGCCCAGCATCTCGCCGGCCCAGTGCACGCCGCCCTCGATGCCGTCCATCAACGGCTCGGCCCACGAGAACACCGCCTGGAACATCAGGAACAGCAGCACTGCCAGCAGCAGCAGGCCGATCACCGGATGCAGCACGATGCGGTCGAGGCGGTCATCCAGCGCGGCGGTGCGCGCCGGCATGCTGACCGCGGCCGCCAGCAGGCGGTTGACCTCGGCATGCACGTCAATGTCGTTGGCGGGTTCCGGCGTGGCCGGGGGGGCCGGCGGCAGGTTGTCGTCGAGCAGGCTGACCAGCGCCGCGGCGCCGTCGTGCTTCACCGCCACGGTGCTGACCACCGGCACGCCGAGCGCGGCCGACAGCTTGTCGCGGTCGATCTGGATGCCGCGCCGCGCGGCGGCGTCGCTCATATTGAGCACCACCACCATGGGCAGGCCCAGGCGGCGCAGTTCCAGCACGAAGCGCAGGTGCAGGCGCAGGTTGGTCGCATCGACCACCGACACCAGCAGGTCCGGGCGCTGCTCGCCGGCGCGCATGCCCAGGCAGACATCGCGCGTGATGGCTTCATCGAGGCTGGCCGCGTGCAGGCTGTAGGCGCCCGGCAGGTCCAGGATGCGCACCTGGCGCCCGGCCGGCGACACGAAGTAGCCTTCCTTGCGCTCGACGGTCACGCCCGCATAGTTGGCCACCTTCTGGCGGCTGCCGGTCAGGCGGTTGAACAGTGCGGTCTTGCCGCAATTGGGATTGCCGACCAGCGCAATGCGCAGGGCAGAAGTGGAAGGAGCTGCAGACATAATCCGGGGGGAAGGCTCAGGCAGTCCGTTTTGCGGACGGTTTGGCGGTCTGGTCGCCGCCCTGCGTGGCGGGGGCGATGCTGGTGACCGAGGCGCTGGCGACCTCTACGCCGATGCGTGCCGCTTCCGAGCGGCGCAGCGCAAAGCGGGTGAAGCCTACCTGTGCCACCAGCGGATCCATGCCGAAGGGGCCGTAGGCGATGATCTGCACGGCTTCACCGGGGACGAAGCCCAGTTCGCGCAGGCGGCGCGCGACCGGGTCTCCCGGGGTGGCGTCGTCCACCGATTGCACAACGGCGGGGGTGCGCCGTGGAAGTTCAGACAACCGCATCATGCTTCCAGTCCGTGGCGCGGTCTGCCGCCAAGCGGTCAGCGCGACCGCGCCGGGGTGTGTAAATGAAAATCGTTTTCATTGTATCGTAAATGAGGCATGACGTTGCCCCTCAAAGGGCGGGCACGCCGGCCCGCTGCCGCGTCATTGCGCCGCAGGAGGCAAATGATAACCGCTCGGGGTATGGGTGGCTGGGGGTGCGCGGGCGGGTAATGCTGGCTAGGCAACGTTTCCCAGCGTGGCGGTATCGAGGTTGGTGGTGTAGGCGGCGGGTCGCGCTGCGCCGCGATACGAGCGCGTGGCAATGTGTGGACATTTGGCGACAATATTGGACGCAAGTGTAGAAGGCTGCGCATGAATTCAGCCCGATGCATCACAGTTCGGCTTTGCGAAGCCGAATGCAGCCAGCTTCCTGCAGCGCCGATCAATTACTACATTTGCGTTATTGGATGCCGTAAGCGGGCAGGGTTAAGCTCCAAGCACGCTGAACACCCCGTTCCACGCGTACTTCCAAGCCATCGGTCTATGGACCGGTGGCTTTTTCTTTGGGGCTGCCCTTGGCGGCGGCTGTCATCTCCCGCACCGTGCCGACGAAATGGTCGCGCGCCGGATGGTCCGGCGCCGTCTTCCACGCGCAGTAGACCTCTGAGCGCACCGCCGCGTCTGCCAGCGGCCGGAACGCGGCCCCGGCCATGCCGGAGCGCGCCAGCGCCGCCGGCACCACCGCCACGCCCATTCCCTGCGACACCAGCGACACCACCGACAGCCAGTGCCGGACTTCATGCCGGATCTGCGGGTAGAAGCCCTGCGCCGCGCACATGTCGAAGATACGGCTGTAGTAGTCCGGCGAGGCCTTGCGCGAGAACAGCACGAACGGCTCGCCGCGCAATGCCGCCAGCGGCAACTCCGGCAGCGCGGCCAGCGCATGGTCGGCCGGCAGGCAGCAGACAAAGGGCTCGCTGTGCACCAGCGTTGCCTGCAGCGTATCCGGCACGCGGCCGCTGTGGATAAAGGCGGCGTCGAGCTCGTCGTGCAGCAGCGCGTCGATCTGCTCCTGTGAGTTGAGTTCGGTCAGCGCCACCTGGATGCCGGGATAGGCCGCCTGGAACGCGCGCAGCGTCTGCGGCAGCCCGCGATACAGCATCGAGCCGACAAAGCCCACCCGCAGCCGCCCGACCGCGCCCGCCTCGATCTCGCGTGCCAGCACCCGCGCCGCCTCGGCCTGCGCCAGCAGCGCCGTGGCCGATTCGCGGAAGGCGCGCCCGGCCGCGGTCAGCCGCACCCCGCGGCTGTCGCGGTCGAACAGCCGCGCCCCGACCGAGGCCTCCAGCTGCTGGATATTGAGCGACAGCGGCGGCTGGGAAATGGCAAGCCGGCGCGCGGCCCGGCCGAAGTGCAGTTCCTCGGCCAGCACGAGGAAGTAACGCAGGTGGCGGAATTCCATGGCGATACAGAAATTATATTGATCAAGCCAATTTTAGAATTAGACGCGAATCTTTGCGGTTCCAATAATGGAGGCCAAAGGGGCCGCAAGTCGGCACCAGCCAATTCCAGGAGACCAGCCATGCCGTCCAGCGCCGTGCGCGACACCACACTTCAAGCCCAATCCGCCGCACCGGCCGCTGCCCACCCGGTACCCGACCGCCAGGGCGGCAGCCTGCTTGCCGCCGACCCGTACTTGCGCGCGCTGCTGCCGCTCTACCTGCCGTCCGACCTGTTCAACCACCTGCTGCCGCACCTGGAGCGCATGGGTGCGCTGGCCGGCGGCGTGCTCGACGAACTGGCCGGCGTGGCCGACCGCCATCCCCCCGAACTCACCTACCGTACCCGCGCGGGCGTGGATGCGCAGCGCATCGACAAGCATCCGGCCTATGTGGAGATGGAGCGCGTGGCCTTTGCCGAATTCGGCCTGGCGGCGGCGTCGCACCGCGGCGGGGTGCTGGGCTGGGACAAGCCCATGCCGCCAGCGGCTAAGTATGCACTCACATATCTGTTTGTGCAGGCCGAGTTCGGCCTGTGCTGCCCGCTGTCGATGACCGATTCGCTGACGCGCACGCTGCGCAAGTTCGGCGACCCGGCGCTGGTCGAGCGCTTCCTGCCCAACCTGACTACGCAAGTCTTCGACGATCTCTACCAGGGCGCGATGTTCATGACCGAACAAGGCGCCGGCTCCGACGTCGCCGCCACTGCCACCCGCGCGGTGCGCGACGCTTCGGCCGAGGGCGGCTGGCGCCTGCTGGGCGACAAGTGGTTCTGCTCCAACCCCGATGCCGCGCTGGCGATGGTGCTGGCCCGCGTGGAGGATGAGGCCGGCAACGCCGTGCCGGGCCACAAGGGCGTGTCGCTGTTCCTGCTGCCGCGCAAGCTGGCCGATGGCAGCGACAACCACTACCGCATCATTCGCCTGAAGGACAAGCTGGGCACGCGCTCGATGGCCAGCGGCGAGATCCGGCTGGAAGGCGCCCATGCCTGGCTGGTCGGCGAACCCGGCCGCGGCTTCGTGCAGATGGCCGACATGATCAACAACTCGCGCCTGTCCAACGGCGTGCGCGCCGCCGGCCTGATGCGCCGCGCGCTGACCGAGGGCCTGTTCATCGCGCGCGAGCGCCAGGCCTTCGGCAAGCGCCTGCAGGACATGCCGCTGATGCGCCGCCAGCTGCTCAAGCTGACCCTGCCCACCGAGCAGGCGCGCACCATGGTGTTCCAGACCGCCGAGGCACTGCGCCGCGCCGATGCCGGCGAGGCCGACGCCTACCCGCTGATGCGCATCCTGACGCCGCTGATCAAGTTCCGCGCCTGCCGCGACGCGCGCAAGGTCACCGGCGACGCCATGGAGATTCGCGGTGGCTGCGGCTATATCGAGGAATGGAGCGATCCTCGCCTGGTGCGCGATGCCCATCTCGGCTCGATCTGGGAAGGCACCAGCAATATCGTCGCGCTCGACGTGCTGCGCGCGGTCCGCCGCGAAGGCGCGCTGCCGGTGCTGCAGGCGCACCTGGCCGGCCTGCTGGCCGATACGCCGATGCATGCGGCGGCGCGTGCCGTGTTCGAAGGCGCCATCGCCGCTGCGGCGAAGCTGGCCGCGCAAGCCGCTGATGCCGGCGCCGACGGCGAACTGCTGGCGCGCCAGGCGGCCTCGGCGCTGTACCACGTCACCAGCGCGGTGGCGATGGCTTGGGAGGCCGGGCGCATCGGCTCGGTGCGCCGCATGCGGCTGGCGCAGCTGGTGTTGCGCCACCGCGTGCTGCCGCAGGATCCGCTGGCCGCACAGGCCGAGCCCGAGTGGCTGGCCGAGACCGTCGCGCCGGCTGACGGCACCGTGCGCGCCGCCGGCGCGGTCGACCATGTCAACGTGTTCTGACCGGATCCACATCCGGCACCAATCCCTCCGCAACACCATCCCGCCACCAGCGGGAGACGTCCTATACCCAGGAGACAACGCCATGAAACTCTGGCACCGCGTAGCGGCCATCGCCGCCTGCTCGCTCTGTATTGCCCCCGCCTTCGCGCAGAAGGACTTTCCGTCCAAGCCGATCATGATGGTCGTCACCTACCCGCCGGGCGGCCCCACCGATGCCATGGCGCGCACGCTTGCCGCCGCGCTCAAGACTAGCCTGGGCCAGCCGGTGGTGGTGGAAAACCGCGCCGGCGCCGGCGGCAATATCGGCGCCGAGGTGGTGGCGCGCGCCGAGCCCGACGGCTACACGCTGATGTTCGGCACTTCGGCGCCGCTGGCGATCAACGTCAGCCTGTACCGCAAGATCAACTACGACCCGGTCAAGAGCTTTGCGCCGGTGATCCAGATCGGCCAGCTGCCCAATGTGCTGGTGGTCAACCCGTCCGTGCCGGCGAAGAACGTCACGGAGCTGATCGCCTATGGCAAGGCGCACCCGGGCAAGCTGACCTATGCCTCGTCCGGCAACGGCGCGTCGTCGCACCTGGCCGGGGTGCTGTTCAACAACGTCACCGGCACCGATTTCCAGCACATCCCGTACAAGGGCACCGGCCCCGCGCTGAACGACCTGCTGGGCGGGCAGGTCAGCATGACCTTCACCGACGTGCTGACCGCGATGCCCTTCATCAAGAGCGGCAAGGTGCGCGCGCTGGGCGTCACCACCAAGGCGCGCTCGCAGGCACTGCCGGATGTGCCGACCGTGGCCGAGCAGGGCGTGCCAGGCTTCGATGTATCGGTGTTCTTCGGCGTGGTCGCACCCGCCGGCACGCCGCCCGAAGTGATCGGCAAGCTCAACCGTGCCTTTGCCGATGCGCTCAAGCAGCCCGAGGTGCGCAAGACCCTGCAGGCGCAGGGCCTGGAGTTCGCGCCGTCGACCACGCCCGAGCAGCTTGGCGGCTTCGTCAAGGCCGAGGTCGGCAAGTGGCGCGCCGTGGTGCAGAAGTCCGGCGCCCAGCTTGACTGAACCGCACAGGAAAACCAGCCATGACCCAAACCAGCCCCGGCGCGCTCGCCGGCATCCGCGTGGTCGACCTGTCGCGCATCCTGGGCGGCCCATACTGCGGCCAGATCCTGGGCGACCATGGTGCCGACGTGCTCAAGATCGAACCGCCGCAAGGCGACGACACCCGCACCTGGGGGCCGCCGTTCAAGGACGGCGTGGCCTCTTACTACTTCGGCCTGAACCGCAACAAGCGAGTGATGCGGCTGGACCTGACCGCCGAGGCCGATCGTGAGGTCCTGCTTGCGCTGCTGGCCGAGGCCGACGTGCTGGTCGAGAACTTCAAGACCGGCACCATGGAGAAGTGGGGGCTGGGCTACGATACACTGTCCGCGCGCTTCCCGCGGCTGGTCCATTGCCGCGTGTCCGGCTTCGGCGCCGATGGCCCGCTGGGCGGCCTGCCCGGCTACGACGCCGCCATCCAGGCCATGTCAGGCATCATGAGCATCAACGGCGAGGCCGATGGCGATCCGCTGCGCGTGGGTTTGCCGGTGGTGGACATGGTGACCGGCCTGAACGCCGTGATCGGCGTGCTGCTGGCACTGCAGGAGCGCGCGCGCAGCGGGCGCGGCCAGTTCGTCGAGGCCGCGCTCTATGACTCCGGCCTGTCGCTGCTGCATCCGCATGCGGCCAACTGGTTCATGAGCGGCAAGACGCCACAGCGCACCGGCAATGCGCATCCCAACATCTATCCGTACGACACGGTGGCGACCGCCACGGACCCGATCTTCCTGGCGGTGGGCAACGACCGGCAGTTCCGCATCCTGTGCGAGCACCTGCGGCTGCCTGCGCTGGCCGATGACGAGCGCTATGCCACGGCGGGCGCGCGCTCGGTGAACCGCGTTGCGCTGAAGGCGGAACTGGAAGCCAGGCTGTGCGAGTTCGATGGCAAGGTGCTGGCCGACGAGCTGGTGGCCGCGGGCGTGCCCTGCGCGCCGGTGCTGTCAGTGGCCGATGCCTTGCAGCATCCGCATACGCAGCACCGCGAGATGGTGGTGGAGATGGAGGGTGGCTACCAGGGGCTGGGTGCGCCGATCAAGCTGAGCCGGACGCCGGCGACGTACAGGTATGCGCCGCTCACCGAGGGGAACGACTTCCTCGAATAGGCGCGACGTGGCCGGCTCGCACCGCTGGTTTGCTCCCCTCTCCCGCTTGCGGGAGAGGGGCAGGGGGTGAGGGCAGGCGGTGGCATACCAACGGCCTGAGCTTCGTGGAAAATCTGGCCCTCACCCCAACCCTCTCCCGCACGCGGGAGAGGGAGCACACAATCGGTGATGCTTAGGCGTCAGCCCGGGATCATCCCCGGCAACAGGTAAGCCTGCACCACCGTCATGATGCCGATGATCACGGCAAACAGCAGGCTGTGCTTGACCGTGAAGCGGAACAGCTCCGACTCCTTGCCCACCAGCCCGGTCGCCGCGCAGGCCACGGCGATGGATTGCGGCGAAATCATCTTGGCCGTGACGCCGCCGGTGGTGTTGGCGGCGACCAGCAGTGTGTCCGACACGCCGATCTGATGCGCCGTGGTGTTCTGCAGCGCGCAGAAGAGCGCGTTGGACGAAGTGTCAGAGCCAGTCAGGAACACCCCCAGCCAGCCCAGGAACGGCGAGAAGAACGGGAAGGCCGCGCCGGTGCCGGCCAGCAGCAGTGCCAGTGTCGACGACATGCCGGAGTAGTTGGCGACAAAGGCGAACGCCAGCACCAGGCCGATCGACAGCACCGGGCGCGCCAGTTCCACCAGGGTCTCGGCAAAGGTGGCCAGCAGCGTGCGCGGCTTCATGCGCAGCAGCACCGCCGAGATCAGCGCGGTCAGCAGGATGGCGGTGCCGACGGCGGAGAGCAGGTCGAGCTTCAGCACCGCGTCATAGGCCTTGGGCGTGGCCACGATCGGCGCGGCCTTGATCACCATCTGGTCCAGCCCCGGGATCTTGAACTTCAGCACCGTGCCCGCCATGGCGCCGTTGGCGGCAAACAGCGCCTTGAACGGCTGCAGGCTCCACACCGTGACGACCGCGGTCAGGATGCCGAACGGCGCCCACGCGCGCAGCGTCTGCGCCAGGGTGTAGGGCGAAGCCTTGCGGCTGGACATCGCACTGCCGAAACCGCCGCCGAAGCCCGCCAGCGCGACGGTGCCGCCGCTGACATTGCCGCCGGCACGCTGCGACGCGCTGCGCGGCTGCCATACCTTCAGGAACGCGGCCAGCGACACCAGGCTGACCAGCGCCGAGGTGATGTCCGGCAGCTCGGGCCCGATATGGTTGGACGTGAAGTACTGCGTCACGGCAAAGCTGCCGCCGCACACCAGCGCCGCCGGCCAGGTTTCGCGCACGCCCTTGGCGCCGTCCATCATGAACACCAGCCAGAACGGCACCAGCAACGACAGCAGCGGCAGCTGGCGGCCGGCCATGGCGCCGATATGGAAGGGATCGATGCCCGTGACCTGACCCGCCACGATGATGGGGATGCCCATTGCGCCGAACGCCACCGGCGCGGTATTGGCGATCAGACACAGGCCCGCCGCATATAGCGGGTTGAAGCCCAGGCCCACCAGCAGCGCCGCGGTGATCGCCACCGGCGCGCCGAAGCCCGCCGCGCCTTCCAGGAAGGCGCCGAAGGCAAAGCCGATCAGCAGCATCTGCAGGCGCTGGTCGTCGGTGATCGACAGCACCGAGGCGCGGATCACGTCGAACTGGCCGGTCTTGACCACGATCTTGTAGAGGAATACCGCGGTCACGATGATCCACGCGATCGGCCACAGCCCATAGGCAAAACCGAAGCCGGCCGAGGCCAGCGCCTGCTGCGCGGGCATGCCATAGGCGAAGATCGCCACGGCCAGCGCCAATAGCAGCGTCACGGCCGCGGCGACATGGCCCTTCATGCGCCAGACGGCCAGCGCAATGAAGAAGAACAGGATGGGAATGGCTGCCGCCAGCGACGACAGCCACAGGCTGCCCAGCGGTGTATAGAGTTGGGTCCAGGGTTGCACGGTTAGTCTCCTGCTTTGGTGGTGTTTCGGGAAATCTTTGTATTGTTTGCAAGCACTGCGTGAAGGCCTACTCCGGCTGCCCCTTCTCCTTCAGCAAATCCGCCAGGCTCTTTGCCGCCGGCTTCAGCGGCGTGCGGTGCTGCGTCCAGCCCATCTGCTTCGACGGCGTCAGCGCGCGCAGCCGCGTGGCGGCCCAGCGGAACAACCGGTACGTCGCCGGGTGCGAATACGCGCCGCTCCAGAAGCGCCACACCAGGTGCTCGCCGCGGCTGTACTTGGCGCCCTGGCCGCGCAGCGGGTTGGCGACCTGCTCTTCCGGATCGCGGTTGGCCTCGGTGCGCAGGCGCACCAGCAATTGCGGAATCGGGATGCGCACCGGGCACACCTCGCCGCAGGCGCCGCACAGGCTCGACGCGGTGGCCAGGTCGGCGGTGGCGTCCAGCCCCAGCAGGTGCGGCGAGATGATCTTGCCGATGGGGCCGGGATAGGTCGTGCCGTAGGCGTGGCCGCCGATGCGCGTGTAGACCGGGCAGTGGTTCATGCACGCGCCGCAGCGGATGCATTGCAGCGTGGCGCGCAGCTGCGTGTCGGCATAGGCCTGGGTGCGGCCGTTGTCGAGCAGCACCAGGTGGACCTCGCGCGGGCCGTCGCGCTCGCCGGCGCGGCGCGGCCCGGAGATCAGGTTGAAGTACGTGGTGATCGCCTGCCCGGTGGCCGAGCGCGTCAGCAGCGTGGACAGCGGCACGATGTGCTCCAGCCTGGCCACGACCTTCTCCATGCCCATGATGGCGATGTGCACGTCGGGCACGGTGGTGGAAAGCCTGCCGTTGCCCTCGTTCTCCACCAGCCACAGCGTGCCGGTGTCGGCCGCGGCGAAGTTCACGCCGGACAAGCCGATATCCGCTTCGACAAAGGCCTGGCGCAGCGCACGGCGGCCGGTCTGGATCAGCGCGTCGACATCCTCGGTATAGGGCGTGTCGGGGATATGCGCCTGGAACAGCTGCGCGATATCGCCCTTGGTCTTGTGGATCGCCGGCATCACGATATGCGAGGGCTTCTCGCCGGCCAGCTGGACGATGTACTCGCCCATGTCCGACTCGATGCAGTCCACGCCGCGCTCGGCCAGGTAATGGTTCAGCTCGATCTCCTCGCTGGCCATCGACTTGCCCTTGATCACGCGCTGCGCCTGCTTCGATGCCGCGATGCGGTGGATGATCGCGTTGGCTTCGTCGGCATTCTCGGCCCAGTGCACCTGCACGCCAGCGGCGGTGAGCGTTGCCTCCAGCTGCACCAGCAGGTCCGGCAGGTTGGCCAGCGCGTGCTGGCGCACGGCCTCGCCCAGGTCGCGCAGGCGTTCCAGCTCATCCGCGTCAGGGAACTGCGCCAGGCGCTTGCCCTGCAGGAAGTCCATCGCGCCGCGGAAGCTCTGGCGCAGCTTGGGGTCGTCCAGCGCCTCGCGGGCGCGTGACTTGAAGTCCTGCGGCGGAACAAAATTCAGTGCGTGCTGGCTCATTGCCCGGCCTCCGCAGTGTCGGTCTCGATGATGACCCACAGCCGGCGCGGACCATGCGCGCCGTAGGCCAGCGTCTGCTGGATGTCGGAGGTCTTGGACGGGCCGGAGATCAGCACCAGGTTGGTCGGCATGCCGTCGGACCAGCGTTCGGTGCGCGCGGCCATATGCAGGTCGGCGTGCAGCGTCGAGGCGCGCACCAGCGCGACATGCAGCGGCGGCACCAGCGACACCGTGCGTGGCGAGCCGGCATCGGGCGCGACCACCAGCGTGCCGGTGGCGGCAATGCCGGAGCGCGCCACGGTGAAGCCGGCATCGACGCTGTCGAACAGTTCCGCCTTCCAGGCTTCGATCGGGCGGTCGTAGCCGATGGCTTCGATATGGGCCGGCAAGGCGGCCGCCAGCGCGGCACCGGCCTGGCTGGCGGGATCAAGCAGCAGGCGCTTGACGCCGGCATTGGCCAGCTCGGTGGCCAGCAATGCGGGCCAGGCCGCCTCGCTGGCGCACCAGACCTCGGCATGCAGGCCTTGCAGTGCCGCCTGCATCGCGCCGGTCAGTTCGCCAACGGCTGGCGTGCCGTGCCGGCGTGCTTCGAAATGGCCGTCGATGCGGCGGTCGAGTTCCGCTGTGCCTGGGGAAGGCGCAGGCGCGGCGGCGCGCAGCCGGCCGAGCATGCGTTCGCGGGCGCCGGGCGTGCTCATGCGGCACCTCCGGTACGGCGCCACAGGAAAGTGGCCAGGTGCTCCACCTGCAGCGGGGCGCGGTCATGCGCCGCGGTATGGCCGATATTGAGCAGGCAGCCGCAGTCGGCCGAGACCAGCCGGTCGCAGCCGGTGGCGCAGGCCGAGGCCACCTTGTCGCGCACCATGGCGCCGGAGATATCGGGATGCTTGAGCGAGAAGGTGCCGCCGAAGCCGCAGCATTCTGACTCGCGTTCATGCTCCACGCGGGTCACGCCCGGCAGCGCGTCGACCAGGGCCACGCCGTGCTGGCGCGTACCCATTTCTCGACGGGCGCCGCACGAGGTATGCAGCACGATGCGCTCCTGCGGCTGGCCCGCCACTGCGGCATCGCCAAAGTCCACCTTCAGCACATGCAGCAGGAACTCGCCCAGCTCATAGATGCGCCCGGCCAGTTCCAGTGCCTTGGGGCCGGCCACCGGATCGTCGGCAAAGAGCTGCGGCCAGTGGTGGCGCATCATGCCCGCGCACGAGCCCGACGGCACGATCACCGGCCAGGGCTGGCTGAACAGGTCGAGTTGGGCGCGCGCCACCGAACGGGCCGCGTCGGGGTTGCCGCTGCTGTAGGCGGGCTGGCCGCAGCAACTCTGGCCGCGCGGGAAGTGCACGGTGAGCCCTTCGCGCTCAAGCAGCCGCACGGCGTCGAGGCCGGCCTGCGGCACGAACATGTCGACCAGGCAGGTGGCAAACAGGTAGGCCTGCGTGGAGGCAGGGCCGGTGGGGTACTGACGAACCTTCATGTCTCGCTCCGGACGTGCTGGGGTCGCACGTTTCGGCGCATAATTCCCGCTTCCGCGCGGCGCTACAAATTGGTTGGACCAATCTGCCCGGCGACCCGCGCAAGCTCAGGAGCGAGGACACACGGCATGACGGCAGCGGCAGCAAGGCACGGGCGTACCCGCGGACGCGTGGAGTCGGTCATGCGCCGGATCGAGACCGCGCTGCTCGACGGCACCTGGCCGCCCGGCACGCGGCTGCCGGCCGAACGGGTGCTGGCCGGGCAATACGAGGTGGCGCGCAACACCGTGCGCGAGGCGATCCAGCGCCTGGCCGCGCGTGGCCTGCTGCAGAGCCGGCGCGGTGCCGGGGTCTACGCCACCGACCAGCTGCGCGCCGGCATTGCCTCGCCCTGGGGCCAGCTGGTGGCCGACCACCCCGCGCTGCGCGACGACATCCTGGAATTCCGCCGCGTGCTGGAGGGCGCGACTGCGTATTTTGCGGCGCTGCGCGCGGATGCCGCCGACGTCAAGCGCATCCGCGCCCTGATGGCTGAACTGGAACGCGCGCGTGCCGCCGACGACAAGCAGGCAGAGGCCGATGCCGATGCGCAGCTGCATGACGCCATCGCCCAGGCCTCGCACAACACCATGTTCCTGCACCTGCATACCAGCGTGATCGGCATGCTTCGCGAGCACATCACCATCAACGGCACCGGCCTGCGCGAACAGGACGACGGCGCGTCAGACCTGCTGTTGCTGCAGCACCGCACGCTGTGCGATGCGATTTGCGCGCGCCGCCCGGAAGAGGCGCGCACCGCCATGCAGACCCATATCGACTTCGTGCGCAGCCGGGTGGAGCAGGACGGCGCCTGAGCCGGCATTGGTCCTACCACCGCCGCGGCGAGCCGGCTGCGGCACTCAGATCAGCCCGGCGCCGGCCAGTTCCCGCTTCAGGTAGGCGTAGAAGATCGGTCCGGCGATCACGCCCGGGATGCCGAACAGCGTTTCCATCAGCAGCATCACCATCAGCAGTTCCCACGCCGCGGCCTGGATGCGCGCCCCGATGATGCGCGCGTTCAGGAAGTACTCCAGCTTGTGGATCACCACCAGGAACACCAGCGACGCCACCGCGATCGGCAGTGACACCGACAGCGAGGCCACCACGATGGCCGTATTGGAAATCAGGTTGCCCAGCACCGGCAGCAGCCCGGCAATGAAGGTGATCACCACCAGCGTCTTGGTCAGCGGCAGGTGCACGCCAAAGAGCGGCAGCACCAGCAGCAGGTAGATCGCCGTCAGCACGGTGTTGATGGTGGAGATCTGGATCTGCGCGAAGATGAACTGCGAGAACGCCTGCTGCAGCGTGCGTGCGCGCGCCACCAGCGCCGCGGCCAGCGGCCGGCGGTTGGGCCGCGCCACCGCGCGGTACAGCGCCACCATCGCGCCGATCACCAGCCCGATCAGGATATGCACCAGCGTGCGCAGCACCTCGGCGCCCAGCTTCTGCGCCATCGCAGCATGCTCGCGCAGCGTCTCGATCAGCGTGTTGGCCAGTTCGTCCACGCCGTTGGGCAGCGCATCGCTGAGCCACGGCGGCATCTGCTCGCGCGAGCGGTCGATGATGTCGGCCACATGGTTGAGCAGCCCGTCCAGGGTATTGCCCTCGCCGCTGACAAAGCGCACCAGCAGCCAGCCCGCCAGCGTCAGCCCCAGCAGGATCAGCGCCGACAGGATGGCCACGGCCAGCGCGTCGTGGCGCTGGTGCAGGCGCTGCAGGCGCGGCGCCAGCACGTCCACCAGCGAGTACAGCAGCAGCCCGGACAGCAATGCCGCCACCAGGTTGGCGTGGAGCACGGTCCACAGCGCCAGGGCGGTCAGCAGGTAGGCGACGGTGCCGACGCTGTACCACGCAGCCGGCAGCAGGCGCGGGGTGGTGGTCGGGTCGGGGTCTTTCATCGGGGTCTCCGGCATGCAATTTGCTCAAATTTATTCTGAATTCTCGCTGATCCAGATGTTGTTCCTGAGTCAGGCCGTGTGCGCTGAGGCGATGTTGGCATCACGGCACACGCAAAGGCTGTCTATATTAGGGGGAATCGCGCCCGGCAAGGCGCCCGGCGCACCGCTGTCATCGTTTTCCCCAGAGTCCAGGAACGGAACGCATGGCCTACACCCACACCATCGGCACCCACCGCCACGTCTTTGCCGACCTGCGCACGCTGCTGGCCCGGGCCAGCCCGGCGCGCTCCGGCGACGCGCTGGCGGGCGTTGCCGCGGCCAGCGAGCAGGAGCGGATGGCCGCGCGGCTGGCGCTGGCGGAGGTGCCGCTCAAGCAGTTCCTGACCGAGGCGCTGGTGCCGTACGAGGACGACGAGGTCACGCGCCTGATCCTGGACCGGCACGATGGCGCGGCCTTTGCCGCCATCGGCGCCACCACCGTGGGCGACCTGCGCAACTGGCTGCTGCTGCATGAAACCGACAGCGCCACGCTGGCGCGGGTGGCGCCGGGCGTCACCCCGGAGATGGCCGCCGCGGTCAGCAAGCTGATGCGCAACCAGGACCTGGTGGCGGTGGCGCGCAAGTGCCAGGTGGTGACGCGCTTTCGCAGCACGGTGGGGCTGCCGGGCCGGCTCTCGGTGCGGCTGCAGCCCAACCACCCGACCGACGATCCCAAGGGCATTGCCGCGTCGATCATCGACGGGCTGCTCTATGGCTGCGGCGATGCCACCATCGGCGTCAACCCGGCTTCGGACAACCTGGGCGCCATCGTCTCGCTGCTGCGCATGATCGACGAGCTGCGCAGCCGCTTCGACATTCCCACGCAATCCTGCGTGCTGACCCATGTCACCAACACCCTGCGCGCGATCGGGCAGGGCGCGCCGGTGGACCTGGTGTTCCAGTCCGTGGCCGGCAGCGAGCGCGCCAATGCGGCCTTCGGCATCAGCCTGTCGCTGCTGGCCGAGGCGCACGACGCCGCGCAGGCGCTGGCGCGGGGCACCGTTGGCGACAACCTGATGTACTTCGAGACCGGGCAGGGCAGCGCGCTGTCGGCCAATGCGCACCACGGCGTCGACCAGCAGACCATGGAGGCGCGCGCCTACGCGGTGGCGCGCGCGTTCTCGCCGCTGCTGGTCAATACGGTGGTGGGCTTTATCGGACCCGAATACCTGTACGACGGCAAGCAGATCATCCGCGCCGGTCTGGAAGACCACTTCTGCGGCAAGCTGATGGGGGTGCCGATGGGCTGCGACGTCTGCTACACCAACCATGCCGAGGCCGACCAGGACGACATGGACACGCTGCTGACGCTGTTCGGCGTGGCCGGCATCAATTTCATCATGGGCGTGCCCGGTGCCGACGACATCATGCTGAACTACCAGAGCACCTCGTTCCACGATGCGCTGTACCTGCGCGAGGTGCTGGGGCTGCGCCCCGCGCCGGAGTTCGAGGCCTGGCTGCAGCGCATGGGCATTGCCGATGCAAGCGGCAGGCTGCTCGAGCCCGCCGCGCGCCAGCCGCTGCTGCAGATGGCCCACAGCCTGTAAGGTGCAGCCGATGACGGCCAGACGCCCGCCTCCCGCCGCTCCTGCCAACGCCGATGTCGACCCGTGGCAACGCCTGCGCCAGTTCACGCGCGCGCGCGTAGCGCTGGGCCGTACCGGCCACAGCCAGACCACCGATGCGGTACTGGCCTTCGGACTGGCCCATGCGCA
>NZ_JFJW01000078.1:304-36844 GCF_000611125.1 Cupriavidus sp. SK-4 | reverse complement strand
GGCGCGGGCGCGCGATGCGGTGCCCCTGCCGCTGGACGTGGGCGCGGTCACCGCGGCGCTGGATGCGGCGGGGGTACAGAACCTCGCCGTGCACAGCGCGGCGCCGGACCGCGCGCACTACCTGCGGCGCCCCGACCTGGGCCGGCGCCTGGACGATGCCAGCCGCGCGCGGCTGGCCGCGGCACGGCCTGGCGAGGCGCCCGATGTGGTGTTCGTGGTTGCCGACGGCCTGTCCGCGCTGGCCACGCAGACGCACGCGCTGCCGTTGCTCGATGCCACCCGCGCGCGCTTGCCGCCGACATGGCGCATCGGCCCGGTGGTGGTGGCCGAGCAGTCGCGCGTGGCGCTGGGCGACGAGATCGGCGAGCTGCTTGGCGCGCGCCAGGTGGTGATGCTGATCGGCGAACGGCCGGGCCTGAGCTCGCCCGACAGCCTTGGCATCTACCTGACCCATGCGCCGCGCACGGGCCGCACCGATGCCGAGCGCAACTGCATCTCCAACGTGCGCCCCGAAGGCCTGCCTTATGTGCAGGCCGCCGACCGGCTGGCCTTNCCCGGAGGGCCTGCCTTATGTGCGGGCCGCCGACCGGCTGGCCTTCCTGCTGCGCGGCGCGGCGGCGCTGGGCCGCTCGGGCGTGGACCTGAAGGACGACAGCGTGCCGGCGTTGCCTGAAGGCTGAAGCGTCTGCCTCACCCGCTCGCCAGCATGCAAAACGGCCACCGCGCGGGTTCGCAACCCGCGTGGTGGCCGTTCAGTGGCCAATAAAAAGCGCCGCTTACATCATGCGGCGCGAAAACTGCCCGTGCCCAGCGTCCGACATCAACTTCGAGAACTGCTCGCCGCTCATGTGCACCAGTTCCTGGTGGTCGCCGCCTTCGAAATACACGTCGGGCTGCTCCATCAGGCTGTCGTCCACATAGGTCTGCATGCCGTAGGCCATCGCCACCGGCGGGATCGCGCCGAGGTCGCAATCCTTGAAGATCTCGCGGATCTCGTCCTCATGCGCCAGCACCAGGTTGCGCCCGGTCTGTTCGCAGATGGCGGCCATGTGCAGATGGTGGCTTGAAGGAATCACGGCGGCGACATAGCCGCGGTCATCCTCCAGCAACAGTGTCTTGGCCAGCCGGTCCCCGGGAACATGCGCGGCCTCGGCAGTGGCCATGCTGCTGAGGGTGTAGGGGTGGCGGATGATGTCGTACTGGGTGTTCTTGCTGCTCAGGCAGCTTGCAAGCGTGCTAGCCAGGGCCATGGTAGCTCCTCAGGTGCGGATGCGCCGACGGTTATCCTTGTGCTCCTACTATAGTCCGTGGCGCCGCTGCCGAAGGCGCTGCGCCCAGGGTCAGCAGACCCTAGCGGTGCAGGCGCGGCCACACTGCCTGCAGCTCGGTTTTCAGGAAGTTCAGCAGGTAGCGCGTGGCCAGCGTCTGGTAGCGGTTGGGCATGGTCAGCATGTAGAGCTTGCTGCCGAACACGCTGATGCGGTAGTCGCACAGCAGCGGCACCAGTGCGCCGCTGTCCAGTTCGGCGCCGATCGCATAGATCGGGAGAATGCCGATCCCCAGGCCTGCCAGCACCGATTCCTTCAGGAAGGCAAAGTTCTCCGAGGTGAGCGTCGGTTCGAGCACCACCTGCTCGCGGGTTTCCTTCGCGTCCTGGCCTTCATCGCCATCCAGCCGCGTGCCCGATGCCTTGAGCTTCTGGCCCACCGGCGAGGCGCAGACCATCGCATGTCCTTGCAGCCCGGTGAGTGCCTTCGGCGCGGGATGCGCGGCGAGATACCCCGGCGACGCGCACACGATCCAGTCGACTTCGCCAATCTCCGTGGCGACCACCGAATCGGGCGGGGTGGAGATAATGCGCAGCGCCACGTCCACGTCCTCGGACACCAGGTTGTGCACGCGGTTGTCGAACATGACGTCAAGCGTGATGTCGGGATAGCGCTGCTTGAACAGCACCAGCAGCGGCGACAGCAGCGTATGCCCCAGCCCGGTGGGCACCGAGAGCCGCACATGGCCCTGCAGGCTCTTGCCCATATTGCTGATCAGCGCATTGGCGGCCGCCACTTCGCCCAGGATGTTGCGGCCGTGCTCGTACAGGCCGGCGCCGACCGGGGTCGGCTCGACATGGCGGGTGGTCCGCCGCAGCAGCTGCACGCCAAGCTCCGCTTCGAGCGCCTTCAGCCGGTAGCTGACATTGGCGCGCGTCATCTTGAGCTTGCGCGCGGCCGCGCTCAGGTTGCCCGCATCGACGATGTCGACGAACAGGCGCAGGGCGTTCAGGTCCATGGGGTGATCAATGAAAGACGGGGGCAATTGCGGCCCCCGTATATTGCCATGCTCGTGGCGGCGTCCCGCGGCATTGCACCGCGGGGTGCGCATCAATGCTCGTGATGCAGGTATTTGGCCTGGCGCGGCAGGCGCAGGCTGACAAAGAACGCGATCACCATCATCGCCGTCACGTACCAGTAGAACGCGGTCTCGTGGCCGAGCGTCTTCATGCCCAGCGCCACATACTCGGCCGAGCCGCCGAAGATCGCGTTGGCGATGGCATAGGCCAGGCCCACGCCCAGCGCGCGCACCTCGGGCGGGAACATCTCGGCCTTCACGATGCCGCTGATCGAGGTGTAGAAGCTGACGATGGCCAGCGCCACGGCAATCAGCACAAAGGCAAGCTCAGGGCTGCTGACCGTGCCCAGCGCGGTCAGGATCGGCACCGTGCAGAGCGCACCCAGCGCGCCGAACATCAGCATGTTGGTGCGCCGGCCGATGCGGTCGGACAGCGCGCCGAACACCGGCTGCATGCACATGTACAGGAACAGGCATCCCGTCATCACGTAGCTGGCGGTCTTGATCGACATGCCGGCGGTGTTGACCAGGTACTTCTGCATGTATGTGGTGAAGGTGTAGAAGATCAGCGAGCCGCCCGCGGTGTAGCCCAGCACCGTGAAGAAGGCCGCCTTGTGGTTGCGGAACAGCGCGGCCACGCTGCCGGCCTCCTTGCTGCCGCGGGTGGCCGCCGACGAGGTCTCGTGCAGCGTGCGGCGCAGGAACAGCGCCACCACCGCGGTGACCGCGCCGACCACGAACGGGATGCGCCAGCCCCAGGCCTTCAGTTCGGCCTCGTCCAGCAGTTGCTGCAGGATCACCACCACCAGCACCGCCAGCAACTGGCCGCCGATCAGCGTCACATACTGGAACGACGAGAAGAAGCCGCGCCGGCCGCGCAGCGCCACCTCGCTCATGTAGGTGGCGGTGGTGCCGTATTCGCCGCCGACCGACAGGCCCTGCACCAGGCGCGCGAGCAGCAGCAGCGCCGGCGCCCAGTTGCCGATGCTGTTATAGGTGGGCAGGCAGGCGATCAGCAGCGAGCCGGCGCACATCATGATCACCGAGATCAGCATCGAGTTCTTGCGGCCGTGGCGGTCGGCGATGGTGCCGAACAGCCAGCCGCCGATGGGCCGCATCAGGAAGCCGGCGGCAAACACGCCGGCGGTGTTCAGCAGCTGCGCGGTGGGATCGGACTTGGGGAAGAACGACGGTGCGAAGTAGATCGCGCAGAAGGCGTAGACGTAGAAGTCGAACCATTCGACCAGGTTGCCCGACGAGGCGGCGACGATGGCGTAGATGCGCTTGCGCACTTCTTCGCGGCTCGGGGCGGCCGTCTGGGCTGGGGTGGCGGTGAGATCGGTCATGTTGTTGTGTTGCAGTCAGGGCGGCGCAGGGCAGCCGCGGGTCAGGTCGCGCTGCGCAGTGCTGGCGGCAGGGCAGATGCCGGAAACATGGTGGCCGCAGGCCACCGGAACGGTGGGCGGCAAGGGGGAACACGGGGAAGGCCGGGCGAGAACCCGTCGGTCTGGGGCGTGAACTGGCGCGCACTGCGGCGCATTTGCCATCGAAGCGTAGCCCGATCCGCCGGACCTGCCCACCCCTTGGGTGTGCTGCAATGCAGCATAGACCGGCCGGGTCGACGCAGCCATCAGGGTTTGCGGGCGATTGTCCATGTGGCTGGACACTGAATCTGGCTGCGGCCCGTCTGGCGCCCAGCCGCAACAGGGTGTTGCGTGCGCTGCGGCTTGCACTGTGCGCAGCGATGGGCAATGATGCGAGCCGTACCTTCAACTGGCCTACTGCGCCCCCGTTTGCCATGCACCGCTCGTTGCGTCGATGGCTGTGCCTGCCTTTGCTCTTTGCCGGTGCCAGCGCCCCTGCCCAGGACCTGGTCGAATGCAAGCGGATCGAGCACGACCAACTGATCACAGCCTCGCAGGAAACACTGCTGTTCCTGCGCTGCCGCGCGCGCCAGGTCGCGTATGAAGCGCCGCGCCTGAAGGGCGTTTCGCAGCGGGTAAAGGACGACCTGGTCTTTGCCTGCCTGGACCAGGCCGACGCCGTGGAGCACCAGCTGCGCGTGCGCCACGGCTACTCGCGCGACGCGCTGGCGCGCCAGCGCTGCGAACTGTCCTTGCCGACGCCCGGAGGCTGACCTCGGGCCCGGCGGGCAACCGCTCAGGCAAAGCCCCCGTTCACGCGCACCACCTGCGCATTGACCCACGCCCCATCCGGCCCGGCCAGGAACGACACCGCCGCGGCAATGTCCTCGGGCGCGCCCAGCCGCTCCAGCGGCGCCACTTTGGACAGCTGCGCCACCTGCGCTTCCGATTTGCCATCGAGGAACAGTTCGGTCGCGACCGGCCCCGGCGCTACCGCATTGACGGTGATGCCGCGCCCGCGCAGCTCGTTGGCCAAGACCCGCATCAGCCCTTCCACGCCTGCCTTGGCGGCGATATAGGGACCGTAACCGGGGAAGGAACGTGCGATCACGCTGGTCGACAGCGCGATGATGCGCCCGCCCTGGCCCAGCCGCGCGGCTGCCTCGCCCAGCACCAGGAAGGCGCCGCGCAGGTTGGTGGCGATGGTCTGGTCGAAGGCGTCCAGGCTTGCGGGCGCGACCGGCGCCATCGGCATGATGCCGGCGCTGTTGACGACCACGTCGAGCCGGCCGAAGGTCTGCTGCGCGGCATCGAACAGCCGTGCCACGTCTGGCGCCTGCGCCACATCGCCCTGGATGGCGATGGCATTGCTGCCGGCCTCGCGCGCCGCCGCCACCGTTTCTTCGGCCCGGGCGGTGCTGCCGGCGTAGCCAATGGCCACGTCGAAGCCGTCGGCGGCAAGCCGCAGCGCGATGGCGCGGCCGATGCCGCGGGAGGCGCCGGTCACGAGCGCGGCGCGGCGGGAGATGGCTGGGGTGGAGGTCATGGCAGTTTCCTTGGGAGCAAAGGGAAGATGACCTCATGATGGATGTTGGCTGTCTTTGTATAAATGTGCGGAAAGCAACTTAATTAGGCAGAATTTCTCAACAATATCGGCCGTGCCGCGTAGGCCGCACCGCATTGCACATCCTGGAAATCCCGCGCTGGTGTTGCAGGCTCCGCCTGCGCCGCCCCCAAGCATGCGTTAAGATTCTTCCTTTCCAGCCGTCTTTGGCGCTGCATCCTGCCGCTGTATCCCGCATTTCGCCATGAGCAACCTGAACCAGCAATCCATCCTCTCCGTCCATCACTGGACCGACACCCTTTTCAGCTTTACCTGCACGCGCGACCCTGGTTTTCGCTTTGAAAATGGCCAGTTCGCCATGGTCGGGCTGGAGGTGAACGGTCGCCCGCTGCTGCGCGCCTACAGCATCGCCAGCGCCAACTATGAGGAAACGCTGGAATTCTTCAGCATCAAGGTGCCCGACGGCCCGCTGACCTCGCGCCTGCAGCACCTGCGCGAGGGCGACCAGATCTTCGTCGGCAAGAAGCCGACCGGCACGCTGCTGGTGGACAACCTGCTGCCCGGCAAGACGCTGTGGCTGCTGGCCACCGGCACGGGCCTGGCCCCGTTCCTGTCGATCATCCGCGATCCGGAGGTCTACGAGCGCTACGACAAGGTCGTGCTGACGCACACCTGCCGCTTCGTGGAAGAGCTGGCCTACCGCGAGCTGATCCAGGAACACCTGCCGCAGCACGAGCACCTGGGCGATCTGGTGCGCGAAAAGCTGGTGTATTTCCCGACCGTGACGCGCGAAGAGTTCGACAACCGCGGCCGCATCACCGACCTGATCGCCTCGGGCGAGCTGTTCGAGCGCCTGGGCGTGGAGCCGTTCTCGCTGGAGAACGACCGCATCATGCTGTGCGGCAGCCCTGACATGCTCAAGGACGTTCGCGGCATCCTGGAAGAGCGCGGCTTTGCCGAAGGCAATATGAGCCATCCCGGCCATTTCGTGCTGGAAAAGGCCTTCGTCGGCTAAGGCCGGCCTGCCCCGGCGCGGATCGGTTCCGTTCCGTGCCGGGGCGCATCTCTGCTACATCCCCCGCTACACCTCCCGCGTCATCCCCTTCAGGTCGATCCACTCGGCAAACTGCGCCTCGGTGACATGCCCCGACGCGATCGCCGCCTCGCGCAGCGACAGGTTGCGCTTGACCGCCAGCTTGGCGATCTCAGCGGCCTTGTCGTAGCCGATATGCGGGTTGAGCGCGGTCACCGGCATCAGCGACCGTTCCAGCAGTTCGGCGATGCGTTCGCGGTCGGCCTCGACGCCTTCGACCATATGCTCGGCAAAGCTCGACGCGGCACCCGCCAGCAGGCTCACTGACTGCAGCAGGCTGTAGATGATCACCGGCTTGTAGGCGTTCAGCTCCAGCGTGCCCAGCCCGTTGGCCAGCGTCACCGTGGTGTGGTTGCCGATCACGCGGCAGCACACCATCGCCAGCGCCTCGGCCTGGGTCGGGTTGACCTTGCCCGGCATGATCGATGAGCCCGGCTCGTTGGCCGGCAGCACCAGCTCGGCAAAGCCGGCGCGTGGCCCTGAGCCCAGCAACATGAAGTCGCGCGCGATCTTCAGGAACGACGAGGCCGTGGTGCTGAGCGCGCCGGACAGGTCGGCCAGCGCATCGTGCGAGGCCTGCAGCGCATAGCGGTTGGGCGCGGGCTCGAACGGCAGGCCGGTGTAGTCGGCCAGCGCGCGCGCGAAGGCCGCGGCGAAGCCGTGCGGGGCGTTCAGGCCGGTGCCCACCGCGGTGCCGCCCTGTGCCACCGGCATCGCGCGCAGCATGGCCTGCTGCAGGCGCGACTGCGCATCGGCCACCTGCGTCATGTAGCCCGAGAACTCCTGCCCCAGCGTCAGCGGCACCGCATCCTGCAGATGGGTGCGGCCCACCTTGACGATATCGGCAAAGGCCTCCACCTTGCGCGCAAAGGTCTGCTGCAGCTGCTCCAGCGCCGGCAGCAGTTGCTGCTGGATCGCGCGCGTGGCGGCGATATGCATCGCGGTGGGGAAGCTGTCGTTGGAGGACTGGCTGGCATTGACGTGGTCGTTCGGGTGCACCGGCGTCTTGCTGCCGACCTTGCCGCCCAGCAACTGAATCGCGCGGTTCGCGATGACCTCGTTCAGGTTCATGTTGGTCTGCGTGCCGGAGCCGGTCTGCCAGACCGACAGCGGGAACTCATCGGGCCAGCGGCCTTCGATGACCTCGGTCGCGGCCTGTACGATCGCGTGCGCCAGTTCGGGCTTGAGCACGCCAAGCTCGCCATTGGCGCGCGCTGCGCACAGCTTCAGGACGGCAAAGGCCTCGATCAGCGCCGGCGGCATCTTCTCGGTGCCGATGCGGAAGTTCTGGCGCGAGCGCTCGGTCTGCGCGCCCCACAGGTGGTCGGCGGGCACGGGCACATCGCCCAGGCTGTCTTTCTCGATGCGGGTGGCGGAGGTGGACGGGTCAGACATGGGCAGACTCCTATGCAAGGCAGCGGACGGTTGGACCGGGTGGCTTGGTGCAGTCCATTAGAATACCGCTTCACCGTGGCCGGCGCCCAGGCGCCCGCCACCTTGCCCATAGCGACATCCCTCGGCCGCATGCTTATCGCCCAGCTCAAGTCCTTCTTCATGGTGGCCCGCATCGGCAGCGTCACGCAGGCCGCCAAGCGCCTGGGCCTGTCGCAGCCCACCATCACCGCGCAGATCCGCGCGCTGGAAGAAGCCTACGGGGTCGAGCTGTTCCACCGCGGCGGGCGCCGCCTGGCGCTGTCAGACGCGGGGCTGGCATTGCTGCCGCGCGTCGAGGCGCTGGTGCAGCAGGAAACCGAGATCGATTTCTTCCTGCGCCATTCGGGCGACCTGCGCACCGGCAGCCTGCGCGTGGGCGCGACCGCGCCCTACTATGTGCTGGAGCTGATCCGCGGCTTCAGCGAGCGCTTTCCCGCCATCGATGTCAGCGTGGTGACGGGCAATTCGCAGGAGGTGCTGGAAGCGCTGCAGGAATACCGCGTCGATATCGCCACCTCGTCGCAGCGGGTGGACGATGCGCGCCTGTCGCGCGTGCTGCTGGGCGTGGACCCGCTGATGCTGGTGGTGCACCGCACCCATGCGCTGGCCGGGCATACCGAAGTGGCCGTCAGTGCGCTGGCGGGCTGCCGCCTGCTGATGCGCGAGCTCGGGTCGACCACGCGCATCGCCACCGAAGACATGCTGGCGCAGGCACGCGTGAGCCCCGCCGCGCAGATGGAGATCGGCAGCCGGGAGTCGATCCGCGAGGCGGTGATCCGCAACCTGGGCGTATCGGTGATCGCCCGGCACGAGGTGCCGAGCCATCCGGATCTGCGCGTGCTGGGCTTCACCGATGCCTCGCCCTGCCTGCACGAATATCTCTACTGCCTGCGCGAGCGGCGCGGCGCCAGGCTGATCGATGCCTTCGTCGCGCTGGCCGACCCGCCGCAAGGGCAGCAGGAATCGGGCGGGGACCGCTAAGCCGTCATCTTCAGGCACTGCTCCATGCAGGCCGCGCAGGCGCGGGCGCATTCCTGGCAGTGCTCGCTGTCATGGTGCTCGCATTCCTCCTTGCACCACTTGCAGACTTCGGCGCAGTCTTCGCAAACCAGCGGCGCGAACTCGCTGTTGCGCAGCATGTAGGACGCGGCCAGCTGGGCGATGCCGGCGCAATCCATGTCCAGCGCGATGCAGCGCGCCATCTTGCGCACGTCCTGTTCTTCCAGGCAGGCCGCGGCGCACTTGAGTGCGGCAGCGGCTGCGGCATTGCAGGCGGCAATGCAGTCGGCGTAGCGGGCGGCGTTTTCCTGCACGGTGGGTCGGATCATGGAACGTCCTCCTTCGGGGGTAGGTGGATGGAACCAGCATGCCCACGGTGCCGGAAGCGGCGCATCCGCACGCGCACGGGGCATCGTTATTCACAATAGCAGGCGCTGCGGGTTCCTGTCGGCCCGGTATTTGCTGCGCCGCGCTGGTTACAATGCCAACTGAGCGCAGCAGATCGGCAATGGCGCGCACGCAGCGCAGCCGCCACCTGCGACAATGGCCGGGCACCACCGGCCCGCATTGCGCATCTAACAGGCACGGTCCGGCCGCACTGGCGGGCCGATGCAAACACACACCGGCAGCACGGGGAAGGAAGGCACATCATGGGCGAGGCAAAACGGCGGGGAACCCCCGAGGAGCGTGCGGCACAGGCACGCGCAAAGATTGAGGCCTTGCGCCCCGCCCAGCTGGTCTGCGGGCACTGCAAGACCGCGTTCGCGCAATTCGACGCGCTCGACGTGCCGGGCCTGCCCGGCATCGATGCCGTGTTCGGCGGCGAATGCCCCGGCTGCGGCAACGACGTGGTGGTGTTCAAGGGCGCGCCCGACGCGGTGGCCCAGGCCATGATCGCGTGGGAGAAGATGCTGGGCGCCGATGCGCAGCTGGGCTACCAGTCCAGCGACGGCCGCCACGTGCCATTCGAGCCCGAGGGGGCCGGCGGCGCGGCGTCGGACAAGCCCGGCGGCACCATCCACTGAGCCCTCGGCCGGGGCTGCCTATTGCGGGCTGAGCTCGCCCGCCAGTTCCGGCGGGCCGATCTCATAGCGCCCGCGGCCCGCGCCCTTGGCGCGGTATAGCAGCACGTCCGCCAGCCGCATCAGTTCGCGGTCCAGCGCCGGGCCGCCGTTGTAGAGCGCCACGCCGATGCTGACGTCCACGTCGGCGGACACGCCCTCGAAGTCGAAGGGCTCGTCCATCGCCTGCAGGATGGCCTGCGCCACGCGGCGTGCCGCGGCGGGCTGGGTCATGTCTTCGAGCACCACCGCGAACTCGTCGCCACCCAGCCTGGCGACGGTGTCGCGCTCGCGCACGCAGCGGCGCACGCGCTGGGCAAAGGTCTGCAGCAGCTGGTCGCCGGCGGCGTGGCCGTGAATATCGTTGACGGCCTTGAAGCGGTCCATGTCCAGGTACAGCAGGGCCATCAGCGTGCCATGCTCGCGGCTGCGCACCATCGCCGCGTGCAGCTGGCCCTCGAATGCGCTGCGGTTCATCAGCTGCGTCAGGTGGTCGGTGCGCGACATGCGCGCCAGGCGCTGCGTCTCCAGCTTGCGCTGCGTGATGTCCTGCACGTGGATATGCACGCCCACCACCTCGCTGCCGTCGGCGCTCCATTCCGGGCGCAGGCTGCTCTCCATGCAGTGGTATTCGGGGTCGCTGTCTTCGGTTTCGAAGGTCACCGCAGTGCCCGCCAGCGCGCGCTGCATGAAGGGCTGCACGCGCGCGTAGCGGGCCTCGCCCAGGATTTCGCGCACGTGCCTGCCGCGCAGTTCTTCCGGCTTCAGGCCGAAGACACGCTCGTAGGCCTGGTTGTTGAACACATAGCGCTCATCGGTGTCGATGAAGGCCAGCAGCGACGGCAGCGTGTCGGTCACCGCGCGCAGGCGCCGTTCACTGCGGTCCAGTGCCTGGCGGCGCTCGCGCACGTCGCGCATCAGCTTGATGAAGGCGCGCGTCAGGTCGCCGATCTCGTCGCGCTGCTGCCGTGTCGGCAGCCGCTCGAACGCGGACAGGTCGTTGGCGCTGGCCTGCACCACCTTGTGCAGGCGCGCCAGCGGCGCCAGCTGGCGCCGCACCGCCAGCCAGATCAGCAGGGCCACCGCCGCCATGGCCACCCCGGCCATGCCCAGGAAGCGCTGCTGCATCTGGTGCAGCGGTGCGTAGGCCTCGCGCGCGGGCAGCAGCGCCACCAGTTCCCAGCCGGTGCTCGACATCAGGTAGCGCGCGATCACCGGCCGCGCCGGCGTGAGGAATTCCAGCGGCGCGGGGCTGTCATCCTCGCCGCAGGTATCGGCCACGGCCAGCGCCGGCTGGCGCGCCTGCGCGGGATCGGGATGGCGGATATAGACCGGCTTGGGGCCGGCCGACACCAGGCAGTAGTAGCCGGTGGTGCCAAGGCGGTTGTGCAGGATCTCGATCAGGAAGTTGGCGCTGGACAGGTCCAGCCAGCCGCCCACCAGGCCGACGAAGGTCTGGTTCGGCGCCAGCACCGGCACCGCCACCATCACCCCCATCTGGCCGTTGGTGCGCGAACGGATGGGCGGCGACACCACCGGCGCGAGCGAGCGGGCAGCCTCGCGGAAATAGCTGCGGTCGCCAACGTCCGCCCCGGTGCCGCGGTTGCTGACGATGTTGCCCTGCATGTCGGCGACCAGCAGCGCGTTGAACGCGGCCGGCACCGGGATCGCTGCGGACAGCGTATCCAGCGCCCGCTCGCGCACCGCGGCGGCTTGCGCGCCATGCGCCTGCGCCAGCAGGCCGCTGAGTTGCGCGGCCTGGTGCGACAGCAGCACGATGCGGTCGCTCATGGCGGTGTCGAGCTGGCTGGCGGTCAGCTTGACGACGGAGTCCTGCTGGACCTGCAGCGCATCGTGCAGGTCGCGGTGGGCATCGTACAGAGCGGTCAGTACGATGCCGGTGCCGAACACCGCGGCCAGCACGGTGGTGATGATCGCAATGCGCGCTTTCAGCGTGGGTGTGTAGACAGGCATGTAGAGCGCAGTTGGGGCGTTAGTGTCCTGTTCCGCAGATACCTTGCCATGAAATCGCCCAGTTGCCCGCCATGCGTCGTTGCTCGTCGTTGCCATAGCTACTGCTATGGCGCCTCCTCGCGCCTAGCCTGACAGTCAACTGGACGATTTCATTTTGGCAAGGTATCTACGGAGCAGGACACTAGTGGCGCGGACTGTCGCGTACTTGGGGGGCATCTCCGGTGCAACCCTACCATACCCCGCCGTGGTGGGGCATGCGGTCTTTCCCCCGAACGGGTTCATCCCCGGCGGGGGTGTGCGGGCTGACTGTGCCACGGTATAGTCCCCCGTTAATGCGAAGGCACGTCCACGCAGACGGCATGCCCCTGCTGCATGCCGGAACCGATCGACCATGAGACTGACTTCGCTTTCCCCTGCCTTGTTGTCATTGCTGGTCGCGGCCGGCGGCGCGCTGTTGACGGCAGGGGCATGGCTGCAGGCGGAGCGGCTCGAGCGCCGCGAGGCGCAGCAGCATTTCGACGCGCTGCTGGGACAGGCCGGCAGCGCGCTGCGCGAGCGCATGCTGGAGAACGAACACCTGCTGCGCGGCGTGGCCGCCGTGCTGAGCGCCAACCCCGACACCTCGCGCACGCAGTGGCGCGACTATCTCTATACCGCCCAGCTCGACGACCTGCCCGCCGGCACCCAGTCGATCGGCTACGCGCCGCTCACGCCGTTGCAGCGGGTGCCGCGGCTGGTGCAGGCCGCCCGTGCCGACGGCCTTGCCGACTACGACATTCATCCCGGCGGCAAGCGCGACCTGTACGCACCGATCTTTTTTATCGAACCGCTGGACGGGCGCAACACGCGCGCCGCCGGCTTTGACATGCTGTCCGAGCCCACGCGCCGCGCGACGCTGGAAGCCGCCCGCGACAGCGGTGAACCGCGGCTCACGCCCGGCCTGGCACTGGTCCGCGAAGCCGAGGCGGCGCAGCGCCAGCACGGCGCGCTGGTGTTCCTGCCGGTCTACGCCGGCGAGGCGCCGGTCAGCACGGTGGCGCAGCGGCGCCAGGCGGTGCTCGGCTATGTCTACGTGTCGCTGCTCCTGGGCGACCTGATACGCGCGGTCGGTGCCCCGGCGGCGGCGGAACTGGAGCTGTCGCTGTACCAGGGCTCCCCGGCCGCTCCCGGGCCGATCCTGTCCGGCGGGCCGACCGAGGGCGAGCGCCGCGATGACGGCAGTGCCGCGCTGCTGCAGGGCGAGCGCCAGCTCCAGTATGGCGGCGTCACCTGGACGCTGCGCGGCGCCACGCGCCCCGCCTTCGAAGCCGCGCATGGCCCGCGCCAGGCATACCTGGTGCTGGCCGCGGGCACGCTGGCCACGCTGATGCTGGCGTGGCTCGCCCATGCACTGGCACGCCAGGGCCGCGCCGCGCGCCAGCGCGAAGCGCAGGCCGTCCATGCCTGGGAAGATGACAACGCCATGCTGCAGGCGTGCATGGCGCAGTCGAACGACGGCTTCCTGCTGGCCGATGCACAGGGCGTGGTGGTGCGCGCGAGCGAGCGGGCGGGGCAACTGTTCGGCGCCGATCCCGCGGCATTGGCCGGTCGCAGCCTGGACACCCTGGTTCCCGGCGCCACCGGCGTTGTCCCCAGCGGCGCAGTGGCAGGGGCCGAGGCCCACCGTGAACTGGCGGGCGTGCGCGCTGACGGCAGCCGCTTCGCGCTGCGTGCCAGCGCCGCGCGCCTGCCCGCGGCCGACGGCGGCACCGCGCACTGGCTGTGGGCGCTCACGGACCTGGAGCCGGAACGGCGCGCCCAGCAGGCCGCCGCGGTGCAGGCCGCGCGCTATGCCGGGCTGCTCGACCATGCCGCCTTCTGCGTGATCACCTTCGATGAGGACGGGCTGATCACCGGCATCAACGCGGCTGGCCAGCGCATGCTCTGGTACAACGCCGCGGAACTGGTCGGCCACATGCACATGACCGGCCTGCATGTTGCCGACGAACTGGCCGACCATGCCCGCATGCTCAGTGGCGAACTGGGTGAGCCGGTGCCGCCGGGGCTGCCCGCCCTGGTGGCCAAGGCACGGCTTGGCCTGACCGACGAGCGCGAATGGACCTGGGTGCGCAAGGGCGGCTCGCGCATGCCGGTGCAGCTGGCGGTGTTCGCACTGCCGGCGCCCATCGAGGCTCCAGCCGCTGACGCAGCGCCAGCCGGTCCCGCCGGTGGTGCCGAGCCCCGGTCCGCGCCGTCGCCTGGGTACCAGGCCATCGGCTACGACCTGACCGAGCGCCGCCGCGTCGACGAGTACATCCGCCACCTGGCGCTGCACGACCCGCTGACCGGCCTGCCCAACCGCGCCGAGCTGAGCGAGCGCGCGCAGGCGCTGCTGCTGCACGCGCGCACCCACGGCGAGCGCGTGGCCCTGCTGCTGCTCGACCTGGACCATTTCAAGCACATCAACGACTCGCTCGGCCACCCGGTCGGCGACGACGTGCTGCGCACCATGGCCGACCGCCTCAAGGGCACGGTACGACAGGGCGACCTGGTGGCGCGCATGGGCGGCGATGAATTCGGCGTGGTGCTGGGCGGCCTGCGCCACGACAGCGAAGCCGAGCTGATTGCCGCCAAGATCCAGGCGCGCGTCAATGAAGAACTGCAGGCCGGCGGCCAGCGCCTGCGCGTGACGCCGTCGATCGGCATGGCGATCTACCCGGACGACGGCGATAGCCTGACCGAGCTGCTCAAGGCTGCCGACTCGGCCGTCTACGCGGCCAAGCACGACGGCCGCGCGCAGTTGCGCCGCTTTGCCAGTGCCATGGCCGAGGCCTCGCTGGCGCGCTTCACCATCGAAGGGCTGCTGCGGCGCGCGCTCGCCGGCGATGAGTTCCGGCTGCGCTACCAGCCGATCGTCGATGCCGCGACCCTGGCGATCACCGGCGTCGAGGCGCTGATTACCTGGAACACCCCGGAACGCGGCGCCATGCAGCCGGCCGAGTTCATCCCCATCGCCGAGCAGAGCGGCCTGGTGGCGCCGTTGGGCGAATGGACCCTGGCCACCGCCTGCCGCGAAATCCAGGCGCTGCGCCAGGCGCTGGGCAGCGAGATCGAGGTCGCGGTCAATATTTCGCCGCTGCAGCTGCGCCAGGCCAACTTCCCCGATACCGTGGCGCACTGCCTGCAGCAGGCCGGCCTGCCGCCGCAGGGGCTGGTGATCGAAGTCACCGAAGGCATCCTGGTCGACGGCGGCGAGACCACCATCGAGACCTTCCGCCGGCTGCGCGAGCTGGGCGTTGGGCTGTCGATCGACGACTTCGGCACCGGCTACTCCGGGCTCAATTACCTGACCCGGCTGCCGATCAGCCGGCTCAAGATCGACAAGTCCTTTGTCGACGACGTGGCCACGCCCGGCCACGACCAGGCGGTGGCCGCGGCGATCATCGCACTGGGCCACCAGCTGCACCTCAAGGTGATTGCCGAAGGGGTGGAGACGGCGGCGCAATTCGAGTTCCTGCGGGCGCAGGGGTGCGACGGGCTGCAGGGGTTCCTGTTCAGCCAGGCGGTGCCGCACGAGGTGCTGCGGGAGATCCTGGAAAAGGGGATTCGCGTGCCGACCCCCACGTCTGCGGACGCCACTGCGCTGCGCGAGTCATGATCGTCCAGGGGCATCATTCATAACTTGCCGGGTGCCTGCGCCGCTGCCCCATCCCAAATCCCCCGATACCTCCATCGAAATACTTTGCCGATCTGCCACACGGCTGGCATCTGCGCTGCCTATGCTGGCGACCGATTCAATTGAGAATGCGGAGATTCGGTGATGCAGGCAGGCAAGTCCGGGGAGGGCCGGGCGTTCCTGGCGGTGGAGCAGGTCAGCAAGCGCTTTGGCAGCTTCGTGGCGCTGGACGGCGTGTCGATGTCGGTCGGGCAGGGCGAGCTGCTGTGCCTGCTGGGCCCGTCCGGCTGCGGCAAGACCACGCTGCTGCGCATCATCGCGGGACTTGAGCGCGAGGACGCAGGACGCATCCATGCCGGCGCGCGTGAACTGACCGGATTGCCGCCGCAGGCGCGCGACTACGGCATCCTGTTCCAGTCCTATGCGCTGTTTCCCAACCTGACCGTGGCGCAGAACGTGGCCTATGGCCTGCACGGGCGCGGCATGGGACGCACGCACCGCGACGCGCGCGTGGCCGAAATGCTCGACCTGGTCGGCCTGGCCGGCAGCGAGCGCAAGTTCCCGGGCCAGCTCTCCGGTGGCCAGCAGCAGCGCGTGGCGATGGCCCGTGCGCTGGCGCCGGCGCCTTCGCTGCTGCTGCTGGATGAGCCGATGTCGGCACTCGACGCCCGCGTGCGCGAACACCTGCGGCTGGAACTGCGCCAGCTGCAGCGCAGGCTGAACATCACCACCGTGATGGTCACCCACGACCAGGAAGAGGCCATGACCATGGCCGATCGCATTGCCGTGATGGACGGCGGGCGCATCGTGCAGGCCGGCACCCCCGCCGAGATCTATGAGCAGCCGGCGTCGGCCTTCGTCGCCGGTTTTGTCGGGCAGGCCAACTGGCTGCCGGGGCGCAGCGCGCAGACCGGGCGCTTCACCGTTGGCGAGGGCAGCCAGGCCGTCGATTTCCTGGTCGGCTCGCCGCAGCCGGTGGCATCCGCCGGCCGGCTGTGCTGCCGCCCGGAAGCGGTGCGGCTGGACCCGGATCCCGCCGAGCCCAACCGCCTGCTGGCGCGCGTGGTCGACCAGACCTACCTCGGCAACCGCTACCGGCTGGCGCTGGAAGCGGACCGCCTGCCAGGGCTGACCCTGTTTGCCGACGTGGCGCGCGAGGCGCGGCACCGGCTGCCCGACGCGGGCGGCCACAAATTCTGGATTGCGCTGCCCGCGCAGGCGTTGCGGGTGTTTGCATGATGCGCGCGGTCACTGCCGCCCTGCCCGAGGCTACGCAGGCGGCATCGCTGCGCGGCACCGGCCTGGTTTCCCGGCTGGCGCACGGTGCCCCGGCCGCGATGAAGTGGATCTGGCTGGCCGGGCTGGCCGTCGGCCTGCTGCTGCCGTTGCTGGCGCTGTTCCGCCAGGCCTGGTTCGATGCGGCGGGCCAATGGGCGTTGGACGCGCGCATGGCGGCGCTGGTGACCAGCCCCAACTTCCTGCCGATGCTCGGCCGCAGCGTGGCGGTGTCGCTGGCGGTAGTGGCGCTGGTGGTGCCGCTGGCATTTGGCTTTGCCTATGCGCTGCAGCGTTCCTGCATCGCACTGCGGCCACTTTGGCGCGGCATTGCGCTGCTGCCGCTGTTTGCGCCGTCGCTGCTGCCGGCGATCGCGCTGGTCTACCTGTTCGGCAACCAGGGCATCTTTCGCGGCGCCTTCGGGCAGGGCGGCATCTATGGCTTCTGGGGCATCGTGCTGGGCGGGGCCTTCTACACCTTCCCGCATGCGCTGATGGTGCTGGTGGCGACGCTGTCGCTGGCCGATGCGCGCCTCTATGAGGCGGCGCGCGCGATGGGCGCCAGCCCGTGGCGCACCTTCTGCACGGTCACGCTGCCGGGCGCGCGCCAGGGCCTGTTCGCCGCCGCCTGCCTGGTGCTAACGCTGGTGATCACGGACTTTGGCGTACCCAAGGTGGTGGGCGGCGGTTATCCGGTGCTGGCGCTGGAAGCGTACAAGGCGGTGGTCGGGCAGCAGCAGTTCGACCGCGGCGCGCTGATCGGCATGCTGCTGCTGGCGCCCGCGCTGCTGACCTTTGCCGTGGACATGGCAATGCAGCAGCGCCAGCGCACGCAGATGGGCAGCCGCGCGCAGGTGTATGTGCCGGCGCCCGAGCGCGGCCGCGACAGCGCGTGCCTGCTGCTGGTGGCGCTGGTCAGTGCCGCGCTGCTGGCAGTGATCGCCACCGCGGTGGGCGCGTCGCTGGTCAAGCTGTGGCCGTACAACCTGGGCGTGACGCTGGCGCATTACGACTTCGACAATATGGACGGCGGCGGCTGGCTGGCCTACCGGAACAGCCTGAAGCTGTCGGCGCTGACCGCGCTGGCGGGCACGGCGGCGATCTTCCTGGGCGCCTGGCTGACGCTGCGCACGCGCGGCCCGGCCTGGCTGCACGGTGTGCTGCGCGCGGGCTTCCTGTTGCCGATGGCGGTGCCGGGGCTGGTGCTGGGCCTGGGCTATGTGTTCTTCTTCAACGCGCCCGGCAATCCGCTGCACGCGCTGTACGGCACCATGGCGCTGCTGGTGCTGTGCAACGTGGCGCACTGCTACACCACCGGCCACCTGACCGCGGCCGCGGCGCTGCGCCAGCTCGACAACGAGTTCGAGGCCGCGGCGCTGTCGCTCGGGGTGGCGCCGCTGGTGACGTACTGGCGCGTGACCGTGCCGGTGTGCCTGCCGGCACTGCTCGATATCTTCCGCTACCTCTTCGTGTCGTCGATGACCACGGTCTCGGCGGTGATCTTCCTGTACAGCCCCGACACCGTGCTGGCCGCGATCTCGGTGCTGAACATGGACGATGCCGGCGACACCGCGCCCGCTGCCGCGATGTCGACGCTGATCCTGCTGACCTCGGTGCTGGCGGCCTTGCTGCTGTACGCGGTCTCGGCCGGCTGGCTGCGCCGCGCGCAACGCTGGCGCGCCGGCTGACCCTTGCCCGATTCGCCGTACCCCTGCATTCCGGAACACTGACCGAACCCAAAGGAGAAACCATGTCCCGCATCACCAACCTTGTCGCGGCGCTTGCCGCCGCGGCCGCCCTGCCGATGCTGGCCGGCAATGCCAGCGCCGCCACCGTGCTGACGGTCTATACCGCGCTCGAAGCCGACCAGATCGCCGCCTACAAGACCGCGTTCGAGAAGGTGCATCCCGATATCGAAATCAAGTGGGTGCGCGACTCCACTGGCATCGTCACCGCCAAGCTGCTGGCGGAAAAGGCCGCGCCGCGCGCCGATGCGGTGTGGGGCCTGGCCGGCTCCAGCCTGGCGATCCTGGACAAGGAAGGCATGCTCGACCCGTATGCGCCGAAGAACCTGGCCGCGATCGATGCCAAGTACCGCAGCCCGGCCAACCCGCCGGCATGGGTCGGCATGGACGTGTGGGGCGCGGCGATCTGCTTCAACACCGTGGAGGCGCAGAAGCAGGGCCTGCCCAAGCCGGCCTCATGGGCCGACCTGACCAAGCCGATCTACGCGGGCAAGGTGGTGATGCCACACCCGGCCTCGTCGGGCACGGGCTTCCTCGATGTCAGCGCCTGGCTGCAGATGATGGGCGAGCAGAAGGGCTGGCAGTACATGGATGCCCTGCACAAGAACATCGGCCTGTACACGCACTCGGGCTCCAAGCCGTGCAAGATGGCCGCGCAGGGCGAGTTCCCGATCGGCATTGCGTTCGAGTACCGTGCCATGAAGTCGAAGAAGGAAGGCGCGCCGATCGATATCGTGCTGCCGAGCGAAGGCCTGGGCTGGGACATCGAGGCCACCGCCATCGTCAAGGGCACCAGGAACCTGGACGCCGCGCGCAAGCTGGCTGACTTCTCGGCCTCGCGTGAAGCGATGGCGCTGTATGAGAAGAACTTTGCCGTGCTGGCCGTGCCCGGCATTGCCAAGCCCGACGCGCTGCTGCCCGCCGACTACGAGAAGCGCCTGATCAAGAACGACTTCCGCTGGGCGAGCGACAACCGCGACCGCATCCTGGCTGAATGGAGCAAGCGTTACGAAGGGAAGGCGGAGAAGAAGTAAGGCACAAGGCGCGCCCGGCGGCGAGGAGATGGCCCGCAGAAACGGGTACGCTTCCCGCGCCGCGGCGGCCGCCCTGGCCGGATCAGGCCAGGCGCGGCACTTCGTCGGTGGCCGGCTGGCCGGCGTGCAGGCGGCGGTAGAGATCGTCGATGCGCTGGCGGCTGGCCTGTAGCTCTTCGCGGCCGCGCTCGGTTAGCAGGTAGACCCGGCCGATGCCGTCGCGCAGCACGCTTTCCAGATAGCCTTCCATTTGCAGGGCGCGCAGCAACGGGCGCACTGAGCCGATATCGACCTGGAAGCCGTATTCCAGCAGCATGTCGGCAAGCATGGCCACCGTAGCCGGGACTTCAAGCGCAAATTGCAGGACGTAGACGCGGGCCAGCAGGCCCAGGAACTGTCGTTTCATGTGGACTGGCAACGCGGCAGACGCCGCGCCGGTTGACGCAGGCGCCGTCCGGAACTCGGGGTTTGCAGGCGTTGTGACGCCGGCGGCGCGGCAGCTGTCATCCTGTTGGACTGGCAGTGCTCATGCGCCGGGCAAGGCGCTTTTACCCGTTCGGGCAAAAAAGAAGCCGCCAGGGGCCCTGGCGGCTTGTCGGGAATGCGTCGGAGGGGTCAATTAACTCTGGCGCAGACCAGAGTTTAATTTAATCGAAGGCGGCTTGTCACGCGTCGGTAACAGCGCCCCCTCCAGCGTGGGGTGATGATGAAAGCCTTTGATTGGAAAAGTGACGAGTTGGCGTGACATTGTGCAGAGAGCGGCGCTCAAAAATGTCGTAAATCAGTCAATATCACCTAAATTCCTGGCGGAAAGCGGGTCGCCATCGTGGCGATGGCAGGGCACAGGTCCGAATCCGGCTTGCGGTATGCGCTGCACAGGCGTCAAATCGCGGCAACCTCCAACCCGCGCCGGCTTGCCCGCGCCTCCCGGTTCCCCTGATGAAACCCGCCGATCTCGCCCGCTTGCTTGCCCTGGCCGCCATCTGGGGTGCCAGTTTCCTGTTTATCCGCATCGGCGTCCCGGCGCTGGGACCAATGCCGACCGCCTTCGCCCGGGTGCTGATCGGCGCGCTCACGCTGGCGGCATGCCTGCCGCTGCTGAAGCTGCGCTGGGATATGCAGGGCAAATGGCCGGCGGTGCTGGCGCTGGGTGTGGTCAATTCCGGTATCCCGTTTGTCATGTACGCCATCGCCGCGCTGTGGCTGCCGGCCGGTTATTCGGCCGTGTTCAATGCCATGACCCCACTGATGGGCGTGCTGATCGGCGCGCTGGCGTTTTCCGAACGGCTCACGCGCGCCAAGGCCCTGGGCGTGCTGCTGGGCGTGGCGGGCGTCGCGGTGCTGACCCGCACCGGACCGGTGGCGTTCTCGACCGACGTGCTGCTGGGCGCGCTGGCCTGCCTGGCGGCCACCGCCTGCTACGGCCTGTCCGGCTTTCTCGCGCGGCGCTGGATCACGCAGCGCGGCGGGCTGGACAGCCGGCTGGTCGCCGCCGGCAGCATGGTCGGCGCCACCGTGTTCCTGCTGCCCTTCTGCCTCGCCGCGCTATGGCGCCACAACACGCTGCCCGCTGCCGGCGCCGGCGTGTGGGCGGCCATGCTGGGGCTGGGCGTGCTGTGCACGGCGCTGGCCTACATCCTGTATTACCGCCTGATTGCCGACCTGGGCCCGGTGCGCTCGCTGAGCGTCACCTTCCTGATCCCGCCGTTCGGCATCGTCTGGGGCGCGCTGTTCCTGGGCGAGGCACTGTCGTGGGCGCACGCGGCGGGTGGCGCGCTGATCGGGGTGGCGGTGTGGCTGGTGTTGCGGCCGGTGGCGGGGGTGGAGCAGGGCGCCAGTCCGGCAGGTGGTGTTGCGGTCAAACGTTGAGCTCGTCCGGATAAGAATAAACTTATATCCATTGCCATATCGCCTTTATTGCTTATAATTTACTTATATTCGAGTGATGAACTCGATATATTGGGCAACGAACGCCACGAAGCAAGTCCGAAAGCTCGACAAGCCAATGCGCGTTACGCATCCTTGATGCGATTGAGGACTTGGCGCATATGCCGAACTGCCAACATGTCAAGGCACTAGCCAACCATGCCTATGGCTATCGGCTCAGAGTCGGCAACTACCGGGTGCTGTTCGACTGGGACGGTGCGATACGAATCGTGGAAATACAGGAAGTGAAAAAGCGAGATGAACGCACCTACTAACATCCAGACGATCATCGGGCCGGATGGCAAGCCGGCGTTTGTCGTGATCCCCTACGGGGACTATCTCTCGCAATATGCGCGAGCCAGCGACCTGGTTCCGCATGCGGTCGTGCGGCGAGTGCTGGCCGATGACGTGCCGCCATTGCGCGCCTGGCGCGAGCATCTTGGCCTGACCCAGGCAGACGTCGCGGTGCGCCTCGGCATTTCACAGCCCGCCTATGCGCAGCAGGAGAACAGCACCCGCCTGCGCAAGACCTCGCGTGAGCGCATTGCCGCCGCGCTCGGCATCACTGCCGCGCAACTCGATATCTGATCCAGGACGCCAGGCCGCAGACTCAGGCCTGTGCCGCCGTGCCCGCCGCCACGTTGTACTGCTCGCGCACCATCATCACCACGCGGCGTGCCTGGCGCAGGTGGCGCACGGCGTCGGCTTCGCTGCGTTCGGGGAAGTCGACTTCGGCGCTCCAGTTGCAGCCGGTGTGGTCGGGCCGGTGCACGCAGACCGCGCGCAGCTGGCAGTCGTGGCAGCCGGGCTCCTGCCGCAGGCACAGGTTGATCAGGCGTTTGAGTTCGGACAGCGGCTTGTTCAGGCGCTCCATGGATGGCTCCGTCAGGTGCGCGCTTACGCCCGGGCAGGCAGCTCCGGCGTGGGCTCGGCCTCATTGGCGCCGGCCCGGCATTGCGGGCAGACGCCGTATAGCACCAGCATGTGCTCGCGCAACACAAAGGCGTTGTCGGCGGCCACCTGGCGCTGGCGCTGCTCGATGCTTTCATCGCGGAATTCCTCCACGCGGCCGCAGGCCACGCAGATCAGGTGGTCATGGTGGCCGCCTTCGTTGAGTTCGAACACGGCGTGGTCGGACTCGAAGCTGTGGCGCAGCAGGATGTCGGCCTGCACCAGCTGGTTGAGCACGCGATACACCGTGGATAGTCCCGCGTCCTCGTCCTGCGTCAGCAGGATGCGGTAGACGTCTTCGGCGCTCAGGTGGCGCCGGGCGCTGGTGCGGAACACTTCAAGGATCCGCATGCGCGGCGACGTGGCCTTCAGGCCGGCGCGCTTGAGATGGATCGGGTTTGTGCTCTCGAATGACATGGCGGAAGGCATTGGCATGCGGCTGGCGCCCCGCGCGCAGGGCGGCGCCCGGCCTGGCGCCGCGCACGGGCGGCGTCGATGGCTTGGCGGGATTTCAGGCTGAAGCGCCAGGGGCGGATCAGCGCTGGCGCTCCCGTCCCTGGCGGCGCGCCGTGCCTGCACGACGCGCGGAATAAAAAGGTGGCCTGGCTTGTCACCGGAAGACGCGATCGGGAAAGCGGGGTCTGGTTGCTTTCCCGATCTTCCGAAGACTGGCTACTGCCAAACGCTCCGCGTGACGGAGCGGTCCCCACAAAAGTCGGTGTCGAATGCCGCAGCGGCGGCATCCGGAAATCCTGTCGTTCCTGCCAGCTTCGGTCGCTGCCGCGTGCCGCGGCGCGCCGGACCTGGCCGGTCTGCCTGTCGGGCGGTGCGCCGTGCGTCAGGCAGTGATCGGATAGTAAATGGGAATCGATCTCATTACAAGAGAAATTTTATCGGACCGCCTCATTTTTTAGGGTGGACTGGTGACGCAATGTATGTCCTTGAGGACAGTAATGCGAATTGTTATCATTCGTAACGATTCCTTGCCCCCCCGGTCCTGCGCCATGTATCGACATCCCACCCGCCATTGCCGTCCCGTCTCCGGCATGCCGCTGCAGTCATCCCCAGCCGTGACTGCCGGCCTTGCCTGCGGCGCAGTATTGCGCGTGCCGGCATGAGCCAGGCCTACGCGTCCGGCTGGCGCTATCGCGCCGGGGTGGCCTCGCGCGCGGTCGCGGCCATTGCTGGTGGCTACGCGCTGGCGGCGTCGGCCACCGCGGCCCTGTCCGTGTGGCTGCCGATGGCGCGGCCCGATGCCGTGACCACGGCCACGCTGCTGTCCTTCGCGATCTATGCCGCGGCGGTGGTCTGGGTCTTCGCGGTGCGCAGCGCGTGGCGAGCCTGGGCCGGCCTGGCGCTGCCGGCCGCGCTGCTGTTGGCGCTGCTGGCCGTGGGACGGGGCGGCTGATGCGCGCGGGTTTCAGGCAGTCGATGGCATGGCTCCATACCTGGAGCGGCCTGCTGGTGTGCTGGGTGTTGCTGCTGATGTTCTGCGGCGGCACCGCCAGCTATTTCAAGGAAGAGATCTCGCTGTGGATGCGGCCCGAGCTGCATCGCCCCGCGCCCGCCGCCGAGGTGCCGGCCGCGCAGGTGGCGCAGAACGCGGTGCGCTACCTCAGCCGGCAGGCACCGGATGCCGCGCGCTGGTTCATCACGCTGCCCGACGATCGGCGCCAGGCCGCCACCGTGCGGTGGGTCTACAAGCCGGGCCAGGCGCCGCGCGACGCCGACGGCAAGCCGCGCCGGTTCGACAGCCGCTTGCTCGACCCGGCCACCGGCGCGCCGCTGCAGGCCGCGCGCGAGACCCGCGGCGGCGAGTTCCTGTACCGGTTGCATTTCGACCTGCACTACATGCCGGCCAAGTGGGCGCGCTGGATCGCCGGCTTCTGCGCCATGTTCATGCTGGTCGCCATCGTCAGCGGCGTCATCACGCACCGGCGCATCTTTGCCGACTTCTTCACGTTCCGGCGCGGCAAGGGCCAGCGATCCTGGCTCGATGCGCACAATGCGCTGGCGGTGCTGGCGCTGCCATTCCACCTGATGATCACCTACACCGGGCTGGTCACGCTGCTGTTCATGTATATGCCCTGGGGCATCGAGGCCGCCTACCGCGGGGGCGAGCGCGCTTTCCAGGCCGAGGCGATGCTGCGTCCGCGGCCAGCCAGCGCAGCGGGCACGCCCGCCGCGCTGGCAAGCGTGGCAGACATGGTGGCGCAGGCGGAGCGCCGCTGGCAGGGGGCCGCGCCGCGGCGCATCACCGTGAACCTGCCGGGCGATGCCAATGCCACCGTGGCGCTGACCCGTGCCGAGCCGACTACGCTGGCACACGACGCGTCCACGCTTGAATTCTCTGGCACCAGCGGCGCCATGCTGCGCGCGTACGCGGAAGACAAGTCCGCGGCAGAACTGACGCGCAGCGTCATGACCGGCCTGCATATCGCCGGCTTTGCTTCACCAGGCCTGCGCGCGCTGTTCTTCCTGTGCGGTCTTGCCGGAACCGCCATGGTGGCTACCGGGGCGATCCTGTGGGCGGTACGCACGCGCCAGCAGCAGGCCAAGGCGCTGGCTGCAGGGGCACGGCCCAGCGTTGGCCTGCGCCTGGTCGAGGCGCTGAACATCGGCGCCATCGCCGGCCTGCCGATTGCCTTTGCCAGCTACTTCTGGGCCAACCGCCTGTTGCCGGTGGATCTGGCGCAGCGGCCTGAAGCGGAGATCCGCTGGTTCTTCATCGCGTGGGCCGCCTGCGCGCTGCTGGCGCTGCTGCATCCCGCGCGCGGCATGTGGCGCGCGCAGTTGTGGGCGGGGGCGGCGCTGCTCGGGGGCATCCCGGTGCTCAACGCGCTGACCACCGGATCGCACCTGGGCGTGACCTTGCTGCAGGGGCGCGGGCCGGCGGCGGTGGCTGGCTTCGACCTGGTGACGCTGGCGCTCGGCATCGCGCTGGCAGCCGCGGCCTGGATGGTCGGACGCAGGCAGCCGGCACCGCGGCGCACGTCGCGCCAATCGCAGAAGGTGGCCGAGGTGGCTGCCGGCACGCAGGAGCCCGCATGAACATGCTGGCTGCCTTCGCCCTGTCGCTGTCAGGATTCGCCGCACTGGCGCTGTCGCTCGACCGCCACCATGCCGATATCCATGGCCGCGGCAGCATGCCGTCGCCGCGCGCGGTGGCTGGGCTGCGCGCGGCGGGTGCCGGCGCGCTCGCGCTGGCCTGGTCGCTCCATGTTGCTGCCGACGGCGGGCCGCTGGGAACGGTGTCGTGGCTTGGCACGCTGACAGCCAGCGCGTTTGCCGTGGCGCTGGGCCTGTCCTATGCGCCACGCGCGGTGCAGCGCCTGCTGCCGGGCGCGGCGGGTATCGGCCTGGCCGCGCTGGCCGCGCGCGGGCTGCTTGCAACCTGGGCGTAGTCCCTGCGCAGCCTTACAGCGGCGGGGGCACCCAGTACGGGTCGCGGCCGTAGTACTCGTGCAGCGCCTTGCCCCACTGGGGATCGGCCATGCTCGGCCAGCTGTCCTTGTTGAAGCCCGGTGCGGACTTGAGCCGGTCTGCCGTCACCGCAATCCGGAAGCATTTCTCGTCGGTGTCCATGACCAGTGCATTCCATGGGATGGCGTGCAGCGTGTCGCCGATGCCGAGGAAGCCGCCGGTGGTCAGCACCGCGTAGGCGATGCGGCCGTGCGGCACATCCAGCATGATTTCGGAAATCTTGCCGACGTGTTCGCCATCGGATGAATAGGCCTTGGTGCCGTCAAGGCTCGATGCCGCCATCACTTCAGGACCCGGGCCTTCGCCCACGCCTGAACCGATGATGGCCGCGCCTGCACTACTGGGAGGTTGGTTCGGCATGCTGTGCTCCTTGTCGCAAGACGTTGGAATGCATGGCATGCGCAATGACCATGCCTGCGCCGTTTGTGGCGCTGTACGCATGGGACTGAAGTCGCCAGCTGCCGCCGTGGTAATTCTTTCGCGCGGCATGGAAAAAAAGGCGCGTCAGCGTCGCGCTGCGCGCGTTCCTGCCGCGGCACCCGGTGCAGCCGGACGCGATCCTCAGAAGTGATGCCGCATGCCAAGCATGACGCCCACGCCAGTACGAACTGATGCCGACCGGCGATCAGCGGCGCCAGATGCGCCGCTTCGCTGGCTCGTGCCGTTTCGTGTTCAACAAAGCGCGGCGTGATCAGTTGCCGGCAGCGGTGGCCGGCGCATCGCGCGACAGGCCCAGGATCCAGTTGCGGAAGGCCGCCAGCGCTTCGGATTCGGGCCGGCCCTCCGGATAGGCAAAGTAGTAGCCCTGCTGCTCGTCCAGCATGCCCGCCAGCGGGATCACCAGCTGGCCGGTCTGCAGCTCGCGCTCGATCAGCAGGCGCGGCGCCAGGCCGATGCCGAGCCCGGCCGCCGCGGCGGCCGTCATCATCGTGAACAGTTCGTAGCGCGGCCCGCGCGAGGCGGCCAGGTCATAGGTCCAGCCCTGTGCCGCGTACCAGTCGCGCCAGGCGTTGGCGCGCGTGCTCAGGTGCAGGTGGCGGCAGCGCGCCAGGCTGGCGGCGTCGGTCACGGGATGCTCGGCCAGGAAGGCGGGACTGCACACCGGCACCATGCCCCCTTCGCGGAAGATTACGCCGCCGCGCGTGCCGGGCCAGAACTGGTCGCCGAAGTAAATCGCCGCGTCATAGGCGCATTCCTGGAACGAGAACGGCTGCGAGCGCGCCGACAGGTTGACCGTCACATTGGGGTGGCGCCGCGCAAAGTCCGGCAGGCGCGGGATCAGCCATTGGGTGGCAAAGGTGGGCACCACTGCCAGCTCCAGCGTGTAGCCCATGGCCCTGCCGGTGGTGATTTCCAGCGTGTCGCGCTGCAGGTGGTCCAGGTGCCGGCGGATGCGCGCGGCGTATTCGCGCCCGGTATCGGTCAGCTCCAGGCGCCGGCGCACGCGCGTGAACAGCGTCACGCCCAGGCGCTGCTCCAGCTGTGCCACCTGCCGCCCCACCGCGCTATGCGTCAGCGCCAGCTCTGCCGCGGCGCGGGTAAAGCTGCCCAGCCGCGCCGAAGCCTCGAAGGCCTGCAGCGCGCCCAGGTTGGGGATGTCGTTTCTCATGGGACTGCGAGGGAAGGAAGGCTGACAGTATAAACAGCGGCGCCAGCCTGCACCGTCAGACGGCACCGCTACCCTGATCGTGCGCCGCACGCACAACGTTGTGCGCAATGCGCGCTTGTGCGCGCCATGGGAGCGCCCCTATCCTGCCCCGCGTATCGTCGCCAGCCCGGCTGCCATCCCAGTGCTCACCTGTTTGCGCCCATGACCTCCACACTTTCAACGCTTCTCACCGCCAACGTCGGCGCCGCCCGCGCCGCACAACTGCTCGCGCTGGTCACCTTGCCCGCGGATCTGCCGCAGGCCCCGCAGGGCCGTGCCAGCCGTGCGGAAATCGCCCAGGCGCTGAACATGGTGCTGTTCGGCGGCATCCTCGAGCGCGTGCCGAGCGGCCGCGCCTACACCGACGACGTTGCCGCCGCCGGCGGCAAGGTCACCTTCGACCACGGCGCGCTGCGCACGGTCAAGTGGCGCGACAACGGCGCGCTGCCTGAAGGCGAGGCCGCCTTCACCCGCATCCTGCGCCCGCTCGGCTACGTGCTCAACGGCACCTATCCGCTGGACCGCATCGGCATGACCGGCCGCTCGTACGCGCATGCCGACGCGCCCGAGGACATCGCCCAGTTCTTCCTCAGCGAATTCCATCCGGAACGCTTCAGCGAAGCCTTCCGCGCCGCCGTCAGCCGTGTCACCGGAACCTCCGCCGACCCGCTCACGCCGCGCGCGCAGACCCTGCTATGGCAACTGGAGCGCGACGGCGCGCTGGACCTGGCCGACGGTGCCGAGCTGGTCGGCCTGCTGGTGCCATGCTTCGAGCGCCAGCACGCCACCCCGAGCCTGGCCGACTATGAAACCCTGCTCAGTGAATCGGCCGAGATGGCCTGGGTCGCCACCGAAGGCAACGCCTTCAACCACGCCACCGACCGCGTCGACGACGTGTTCGCGCTCGCCGAGCAGCAGAAGCAGCTGGGCCGGCCGATGAAGGACAAGGTGGAAGTTTCGCGCAGCGGGCGCGTCAAACAGACCGCGTTCCGCGCGGATACGGTGCGCCGCGCCTTCGTCGGCGCGCAGGGCGAGACGGTGGAGCGGGACGTGCCGGGATCGTTCTACGAGTTCATCACGCGCGACCGCTTCGCCGAAGAAGCGGCAGCGCCGCAGCGGTATGACCTGGGGTTTGATGCGGGCAATGCGCAGGGGATTTTCAAGATGACGGCGGCGGCTTGCTGATCGCGATGAAGGAGAAGGGCGCGGGCGCGTGGATGCGCCGGCCCTCTCCCCCGGCCCCTCTCCCGCACGCGGGAGAGGGGAGCAAACCATTGTTACCCCCGCTTCGCCGATATCACCGCCTCAGCCACATTGGCCGGCGCCTCGGCATAGTGCTTGAACTCCATCGTGTACGTCGCGCGCCCCTGCGTCAGCGAGCGCAGCGTGGTGGAGTAGCCGAACATGGTTGCCAGCGGCACTTCGGCGCGCACGATCTTGCCGCCGCCACCGGCGATGTCTTCCATGCCGTGCACCATGCCGCGGCGTGACGACAAATCGCCCATCACATTGCCGGTGAATTCCTCAGGCGTTTCCACCTCGACGGCCATCATCGGCTCCAGCAGGATCGGCCTGGCCCGGCGCATGCCGTCCTTGAACGCCATCGAGCCGGCCATGCGGAATGCGTTCTCGTTCGAGTCGACGTCGTGGTAGGAGCCGAACACCAGCGTGGCCTTGATGTCGACCACCGGGTAGCCGGCCAGCACGCCTGACTGCAGGGTCTCGCGGATGCCCTTGTCCACCGCGGGGATGAACTCGCGCGGCACCACGCCGCCCTTGATGGCATCGACGAACTCATAGCCGCCGCCGTGCGGCATCGGCTCGAGGTTGAGCACCACGTGGCCGTACTGGCCGCGTCCGCCCGATTGCTTGATGAACTTGCCTTCCACGTCCTTGATCGGCTGGCGGATGGTCTCGCGGTAGGCCACCTGGGGCTTGCCGACCGATGCCTCCACGCCGAACTCGCGCCGCATGCGGTCGACCAGGATTTCCAGGTGCAGCTCGCCCATGCCGGAGATGATGGTCTGGCCGGATTCCTCGTCCGTGGTCACGCGGAAGGACGGGTCTTCCTGCGCAAGGCGGTTCAGCGCAATGGCCATCTTTTCCTGGTCGGCCTTGGTCCTGGGCTCCACTGCCTGCGAGATCACCGGTTCCGGGAAGCTCATGCGCTCCAGGATGATGACCTTGTCGGGGTCGCACAGGGTGTCGCCGGTGGTCGCTTCCTTCAGGCCGACGGCCGCGGCGATGTCGCCGGCGCGCACTTCCTTGATCTCCTGGCGCACGTTGGCGTGCATCTGCAGGATGCGGCCCAGGCGCTCGCGCTTGGCCTTGACCGGGTTGTAGACGGTGTCGCCGGATTTGACCACGCCGGAATAGACGCGGAAGAAGATCAGCTGGCCGACAAAGGGGTCGGTCATGATCTTGAACGCCAGCGCGGCAAACGGCTCGTCGTCGTTGGGATGGCGCTCGGCTTCGCGGTCGTCTTCGGTGTGGCCCAGGATGGCCGGCACGTCGGCGGGCGAGGGCAGGTAGTCGATGACCGCGTCCAGCATGCTCTGCACGCCCTTGTTCTTGAAGGCGCTGCCGCACAGCATCGGCACGATCTCGTTGGCGATGGTGCGCTTGCGCAGGCCGCGCTTGATCTGTTCCTCGGTCAGCGGCTCGCCCGACAGGTACTGGTGGAGCAGCGTCTCGTCGGCCTCGGCGGCGGCTTCGACCATCTTGTCGCGCCATTCCTGCGCGGTGGCCAGCAGGTCCGCCGGAATGTCCTGGTATTCGAAGCGCACGCCCTGGCTGGCATCATCCCAGACGATGGCCTTCATGGTGACCAGGTCGACCACGCCCTTGAAATGGTCCTCGGTGCCCAGCGGGATCTGGATCGGCACGGCGCGGCCCTTGAGGCGGTCGGCAATCTGCGTCTGCACGCGGAAGAAGTCGGCGCCGACGCGGTCCATCTTGTTGACGAAGGCAATGCGCGGCACCGCGTACTTGTTGGCCTGGCGCCAGACCGTCTCGGACTGCGGCTGCACGCCGCCGACAGCGTCATAGACCATGCAGGCGCCGTCAAGCACGCGCATGGAGCGCTCGACTTCGATGGTGAAGTCAACGTGTCCCGGCGTATCGATGATGTTGATGCGGTGTTCGGGGTAGTTGCCGGCCATGCCTTTCCAGAACGCAGTGGTGGCGGCCGACGTGATGGTGATGCCGCGCTCCTGCTCCTGCTCCATCCAGTCCATGGTGGCCGCGCCATCGTGCACTTCGCCCAGCTTGTGGCTGACGCCCGTGTAGAACAGGATCCGTTCGGTCGTCGTGGTCTTGCCGGCGTCGATATGCGCGCTGATGCCGATATTGCGGTAGCGCTCGATGGGGGTCTTGCGAGGCACAGTGTTCTCCATGGATGAAACACGCTGGAATAGAGTAGCACCACTGGCTGTTTGCCGTTGTCCCTGCCGTGCGCAGGGGCACACCGCCGCGGCCCGGTGCTCCGGCATGAGCGTGCGTCTGAGGCGGGCCTAGGATTCGGCCTCATGCGAAACCGATTTCTTCCATCCTGCCAGCGTCCTCGGCTCCCTATACTGGCGCAGCATCGCGCCCCGCGTGTTGATCGCCCCTGCCATCCCATGCCCGGGTCGAATGCGCCCGGTCGCCGATGCGTTCCCGGACTACGAAGCCACGCATGACAACCATCCTGATCGTTGACGACCATCCGGCGATGCGGCTGGTGCTCAGGCACCATCTGTTGCAGCTGCTTGGCGTAGACGAGGTGATCGAAGCAGACAACGGACAGTGCGCCATCGAGCTGGTGCGCGCGCGCACGCCGGACCTCGTGCTGCTCGACCTGGACATCCCGCGCTCCAGCGGGCTGGATGTGGCGCCGCGCCTGCGCGCGATCCATCCGCAGGTGCGCATCCTGGTGGTGACGGCGCTCGACCCGGCCGTGTTCATCAGCCGGTCATGGCAGGCCGGTGCGCAGGGCTTCGTCAGCAAGACCCAGGACATCAAGGAGATCCTGCGTGCGGTCGAGGCGGTGCTGGCGGGCTATACCGTGTTCCCGGTGCTCAGCCGCGGCGGCGCGCCGCGCCAGGCCATGTCGGCGGATGAGGAGATCCTGCGGCGCCTTTCCGACAAGGAACTGGTGGTGCTGCAGATGCTGGCGCGCGGCATGTCGTACAAGGCCATCAGCGCCAGCCTCTTCATCAGCAACAAGACCGTCAGCAGCTACAAGGCACGCATCATGGGCAAGCTGCAGGTCTCGTCCCTGGTGGAGCTGGTGGACTTTGCGCGGCGCTGCCGGTTGACGCCCTAATCCCGGTCGTTCTCATTAGACATCGTATGACTTGGCGGGCCACACCCGCCCAGGTGCGTGCGCGCCGCTCAGCCCTGGGCGCCGGCCGGCCCTGAGGCCTTGCGCAGCCGTTCGCGGCTGTTGGTCAGGTGCATGCGCATGGCGGCCTTGGCCCCGTCGGGGTCGCGGCGCTCGATCGCGTCGTAGATGTTCTCGTGCTCGATGCTGACGCGCACCAGGTACTGCTCGCGCTCGGGCGTGCTGACCTGCAGGCGGCTGCGCGGGATCACCATGGTGCCCAGGTGGCCCATGATGTCCGTGAAGTAGCGGTTGCCGGTGGCGCGCGCGATCGCCAGGTGGAAGGCAAAATCGCTTTCCACGGCGTCGTTGCCGGCGCCGGCACTGCGCTTGAGCTCGTCCAGTGCCTGGCGCATCGCTGCCAGCTGCGCGTCGGTGCGGCGCGATGCGGCCAGGCCCGCGGCCTCGGCCTCAAGGCTGACGCGGAATTCCAGCATCGCCATCACATCCATGGCCGTGCCCAGCGCGTCCGGCCCGATGCGGAAGGGCGAGGGCGCCTCGGCAGCGCGCGCCAGCACGAAGGTGCCGATGCCGTGGCGCGTCTCGACCAGGCCGCTGGCCTGCAGTCGCGACAGTGCCTCGCGCACCACGGTGCGGCTGACCCCCATCGACGCCATGATTTCCGATTCGGTCGGCAGCTTGTCGCCGGGCTTGAGCTGGCCCTGGCGGATTTCTTCGCCAAGGGCTTGCACCACTTCCTCGGCAAGCGTGCGGCCGCGGCGGCGCAGCAGCGCTTGCGGCGCAGGAACAGGCGGAACGGACTGGGCGGGGGTGGAGTTCGGCATGGTGGATACGGGCGGGGTTTCCCGGACTTGACCGGTTCGAGATGGCCTTATTATACTGGGTTATCAGTCATACGATGACAGATAACATACGCAACACGATGAGCCCGGGTGAACGATACTGCGCCCGCCATCGGAAATGCCGGAGACAACCCAGAGATGACCCCAACCGCCGCCCCCATGGCGTCCGCCCACACCCCGGTCGTGACCGAACTGACCGTGGTGCCCGTGGCCGGGCATGACAGCATGCTGATGAACCTGTCCGGCGCCCATGGCCCGTATTTCACCCGCAATATCGTGATCGTGCGCGACAGTGCCGGCCACACCGGCGTGGGCGAGGTCCCGGGCGGCGAGGGCATCCGCCAGACGCTGGAAGACGCGCGGCCGCTGCTGGTGGGCCAGCCCATCGGACAGTACCAGGCCATCCTGAACCGCGTGCGCGCGGCATTCGCCAGCCGCGATGCCGGCGGCCGCGGCCTGCAGACCTTTGACCTGCGCATCACCATCCATGCGGTGACGGCACTGGAGGCGGCACTGCTGGACCTGCTCGGCCAGCACCTCGAGGTGCCGGTGGCCGCACTGCTCGGCGAAGGCCGGCAGCGCGACGCCGTGGAGATGCTCGGCTACCTGTTCTATATCGGCGATCGCCAGCGCACCACGCTGGGCTACCGCACCGAGCCCGATGCCGACAACGCGTGGTTCCGCCTGCGCAATGAAGTGGCGATGACGCCCGAGGGCGTGGTGCGCCTGGCCGAAGCCGCTTACGAGCGCTACGGCTTCAACGACTTCAAGCTCAAGGGCGGCGTGCTGAGCGGCGACGAAGAGATGGAAGCGATCCTGGCGCTGGCCGAACGCTTCCCGAAGGCGCGCATCACGCTGGACCCCAACGGTGCCTGGTCGCTGGCAGAGGCCGTGCGCCTGTGCCGCGACAAGCGCGGCGTGCTGGCCTATGCCGAGGACCCGTGCGGTGCCGAAGACGGCTACTCCGGGCGCGAGATCATGGCCGAGTTCCGCACCGCCACCGGCCTGCCCACCGCCACCAACATGATCGCCACCGACTGGCGCCAGATGGGGCATGCGGTGCGGCTGCAGTCGGTCGACATCCCGCTGGCCGACCCGCACTTCTGGACCATGCAGGGCTCGGTGCGCGTGGCGCAGATGTGCGCCGACTGGGGCCTGACCTGGGGCTCGCACTCGAACAACCACTTCGATATTTCGCTGGCGATGTTCACCCACGTGGCCGCCGCCGCGCCGGGGCGCGTCACTGCCATCGACACGCACTGGATCTGGCAGGACGGCGAAAACCTGACCCGCAACCCGCTGCAGATCGAAGGCGGCCTGGTGCAGGTGCCCAGGACGCCGGGCCTGGGCGTGGAGCTCGACATGGATGCCCTGGCGCGCGCGCACGAGCTGTACCAGCGCAAGGGCCTGGGCGCACGCGACGATGCCGCGGCGATGCAGTTCCTGATCCCCGGCTGGAAGTTCAACAACAAGGCGCCCTGCATGGTGCGCTGACGCGGTACCGGCAACGCCCAACCGGCCGCTGCCGTCATCGGCACGGCCGGGCTCATCTGATAAAGACACTGCAGGAGACAACGATGTACACGTTCCAACGCCAGCGCGCCCTGCGCCTGCCCCACTGGCTGCGCGCCTTCGCGCTCGGCTCTGTCGTCACGGTGGCGGCCCTGACCGTCAGCGCCGCCGCCTACGCCGCGCCACAGGACTGGCCGCAACGCCCGGTATCGGTGGTGGTGCCGTTCCCGCCGGGCGGCTCCAGCGACGCCATCGCGCGCATGCTGACCGTGCCGCTCAATGAAAAGCTGGGCCAGCCCTTCGTCATCGACAACCGCCCCGGCGCGACCGGCGCCATCGGCGCCACTTTCGTCAAGCGCGCACCGGCGGACGGCTACACCATGATGGTGGCGTCGATCGGCGTGTACGCGGTGAACCCGTTCCTGCAGAAGAACCTGGCCTATGACCCGGCCAAGGACTTCGACCTGCTGACCGTGGCCGTGCGCGCGCCCAACGTGCTGGTGGCCAATCCGCAGTTCCCGGCCAATACGCTGCAGGAACTGGTGGCCCACATGAAGAAGAATCCGGGCAAGGTCAGCTTTGCCTCGTCCGGCGCGGGCTCGTCCGACCACCTGACCGCGGCGCTGTTCTGGCAGAAGAGCGCCACCGACGGCCTGCACGTTCCCTACAAGGGCGGCGGCCCGGCCATCTCCGACCTGCTTGCCGGCCAGGTCGACGTGTCGTTCCAGAACGTTAACGCGGTGCTGCAGCACATCCGCACCGGCAAGCTCAAGGCCATGGCGGTGACCTCCGACAAACGCTCGCCGGTGCTGCCCAATGTGCCGACCATGGCCGAGGCCGGCGTGAAGGACGTGGAGGTGTACTCGTGGCAGGGCGTGGCCGCGCCGCGCGGCCTGCCGCCCGAGGTGAAGAGCCGCCTGCACGGCGCGCTGGTGTCGTCGCTGAACGACCCGAAGATGCGCCAGAAGCTGTCCGAGAGCGGCTTCGAGGTGGTGGCCAACACGCCCGAGCAGTTCAACCAGTTCGAGGCGCAGGAACTGCAGCGCTGGAAGACCGTGATCGAGAAGGGCAAGATCGCGCTGGACTGAAGCCATAGCACTGAACCCCAGACACTGCAGCACAGAACGCGCCGGGCATGCACGCATAGCGTGCCGCGCCGGCGCTCGCGTCATCGACAGGAGACAACAGCATGACCCAGGGACGCCGCACCTTCCTCAAGCAATCCTCCGCACTGGCCGCCGGCCTGGCAGCCGGCCCGCTCGCGGGCCTGTCCTCGGCGGCGCACGCCGGACCGGACTGGCCCACCCGCCCGATCCGCCTGGTGGTGCCGTACACCTCCGGCGGCTCGTCGGACATCATCGCGCGCCTGATCAGCAAGCAGCTGGGCGAGGCGCTGGGCCAGTCGGTGGTGGTGGACAACCGCCCCGGTGCCAACGGCAACGTCGGCGCGGCACTGGTCGCGCAGGCCACCGACAACCACACGCTGATGCTGTGCGATATCGGCGCGCTGGCGATCAGCCCGTCGGTCTATACAAAACTGACCTTCAATATTGCCAAGGACCTCAAGCCGGTGTCGATGCTGGCCTACTCGCCGCACTTGCTGGTGGTGCATCCGTCGGTGCAGGCGGCCAGCGTGAAGGAACTGGTGGCGCTGTCGCAGCGCAGCCAGCTCAACTTCGCCGTGACCGCCATCGGCAGCGCGCCGCACCTGGCCGGCGTGGCGGTGGAGCAGGCCACCGGCGCCAAGTGGCAATACGTACCCTACAAGGGCGGCTCGCAGGCCATTGCCGATACCGTGGGCGGCAGCGCCCAGGTGCTGATGAACGGCATGCTGGCCACGCTGCCGCACGTGCAGTCGGGCAAGCTCAAGCTGATCGCCCAGTCCAAGCGCACGCGCATGCCGCTGCTGCAGAACGTTCCGACCATTGCAGAGCAGGGCGTGCCGAATTTTGAATCCGGGACGTGGCAGGGCGTGATGGCTCCGGCGAGCATGCCCGATGCGATGGTGGCGCGCCTCAGCGGCGAGCTGATCCGCATCATCCGCGCGCCGGACCTGCGCGCGCAGCTGGTGGCCCAGGGGGCGGAGGTGGTGACGATGACGCCCGGGGAGACCGGGAAGTTCTTTGTTGCCGAGCAGGCGCGATGGGCGGGGGTGGTGAAGCAGGCGGGGATCAAGCTGGAGGCTTGATCTGGGCTCGCGGGCCGTAGCTGGTTCTTCGCAGATTTGCGGGGTGTTTTTGTTGTTGCCATGCGGTCGCTCGTCGTCCTTGGCAGGCGCTGCTGTTTCGCCGACGTAGCCGGCGAGTCACT
>NZ_JFJW01000078.1:0-252 GCF_000611125.1 Cupriavidus sp. SK-4 | reverse complement strand
TGGCAATCAATTCCACGGCGTTGGTGGTTCGGGCGGCGGTGCTTGCCGTTTGGATGTGGTCGCGGTTCGACCCTGCTAACGCCATGTGAGTGTGTGCCAGTGCCTGCGATAGCCGGCTTTTGAACGATCCCCAAGTCGGGCGGTGGCCCGCGTTCTCGAGCGATATCGCATCAACGCCTTCGGCTGCGCTTCGCGCAAGCGCCCAATGACCGTCAACGCATTTTGAGCCTGCGCAGCAGCCGTAGGCGTCCC
>NZ_JFJW01000077.1:0-35038 GCF_000611125.1 Cupriavidus sp. SK-4 | reverse complement strand
AAGTTGTCTCCAACTTCTGGGGGTCAGTTCATTGCGGGAGAGGGGAGCAAACCGGCGGAGCGGATAAGGCTTCAGGCCCTTCGATAGACAACAAGTAGTTTGTTGCATTTGCCCTGTCGGCGGAAGATTCGCGCAGTGCCGACGCCAGCTGCGGCACGATCCACTGCGGGCGCCAGTGCCGGAGGCCAAGTTCGGCAGCCCATGCGGCCGGTCTGTTCCTAGAATTCCTCTTCACGTCTGCGCCATCGGCGGACAGCATCGAGAAGAGAGTCAAACATGAACATGCCGGTCCCGGAGTTCCGCAATACCCCCGCCACGCCCAATGCAAACGCCCCGCGAGTCGTGCGCGGCGCAGAGATGATCGTCGAAGCGCTGCTCGCGGAGGGCGTGCGTACAGTATGGGGCTATCCGGGTGGGGCAGTGCTGCCGATCTACGACGCCATCGCTGGCCAATCCGCACTGCAGCACCTGCTGGTGCGCCACGAGCAGGCAGCCGTGCACGCCGCCGACGGCTATGCCCGCGCCACCGGTGAGGTGGGCGTGGCACTGGTGACGTCCGGCCCGGGCGTCACCAATGCGGTCACTGGCATCGCCACGGCCTATTTCGATTCGATCCCATTGGTGGTGCTGTCGGGGAACGTCCCGACGTCGATGATCGGCGAAGACGCCTTCCAGGAATGCGACGCGGTCGGCATCACCCGGCCCATCGTCAAGCACAACTTCCTCGTGGCCGATGTCGGCAGCCTGGCAGTCACATTGAAGAAGGCCTTCCATCTTGCCCGCACGGGGCGTCCGGGACCGGTGCTGGTCGATATCCCGAAGGACGTCGCGCTCGCGAGCGCGCCATTCCACTATCCGGACAAAATCGAAATCCGCTCCTACCGGCCAGCAGTGGAAGGCCATGATGGCCAGATCCGGCACGCTGCCCAGTTGCTGCGCGAAGCACGGCGGCCCTACCTGTACGTGGGCGGCGGGGCGGTGACGGCAGGCGCCACCGCAGCGCTGCGGGAATTGGCAGCGCTCGCCGATGTGCCTGTCACCACCACGCTCATGGCACTCGGCGCTTTCCCCGCTGCCGATCCGCGCTACCTCGGCATGCCGGGCATGCACGGCACCTATGAGGCCAACCGGGCCATGCAGGAATGCGACGTGCTGCTCGCCGTCGGCGCGCGCTTTGACGACCGGGTGATCGGTGATGTCGCCGACTTCTGCGCGACGCCGCGGCAGATCATTCATATCGACATCGACCCGGCGAGCATCGGCAAGCGCGTGCGCCCGACCGTGCCGATCGTCGGCGATGCGCGCCGGGTGCTGGACAAGCTGGTCGCCATGCTGCGCGAAGCGCGAACGCCGCTGGCGGACCGTGCCGACTGGTGGCAGCGCATCGACGGCTGGCGGGCACGCCAGTGCCTGGCCTATGCGCGCGACGGCCTGCGCATCAAGCCGCAGTACGTGATCGAGACCCTGAGCAGGCTGGCGGGCGCCGACGCCATCATCTGCTCCGACGTCGGCCAGCATCAGATGTGGGCCGCCCAGCACTACCGCTTCACGCAGCCGCGCCGCTGGATCAATTCGGGCGGGCTGGGCACGATGGGCGTGGGCCTGCCCTATGCGATGGGTGTCAAGCATGCTTTCCCGCAGCGCGACGTCATCGCCATCACCGGTGACGGCTCGATCCAGATGTGCATCCAGGAGTTGTCTACCTGCAAACAGTACGATCTGCCGGTCAAGATCGTCTCGCTGAACAATGGCTACCTGGGCATGGTGCGCCAGTTGCAGCACGTTGAATATGAGCGGCGCTACTCGCAGTCATACATGGAAGCGCTGCCCGACTTCCCGGCGCTGGCACGGGCTTATGGCCACGTCGGCCTGTCAGTGACGACCGAGGCCGACGTCGAGCCGGCCCTGCGCGAGGCGTTGGCGCAGAAGACGCGCACGGTCTTCGTCGACATCCACGTGGACGGCAGCGAGAACGTCTGGCCGATGATCCCCGGCGGGCGCGGCATCGGCGAGATGCTGCTGGGCGAAAGCGCATTGGCCGATGCCTCGCGTTGAGACGGGAGGCGGCTCGGGCACAGCCCCGGGCCGACCTCTTCCCCGCGCAGGCGGGGACTCAGCGAACGTTCCTGCCGATCCAGTCGACAATCGAACTTGCACCGTATTCGACCAGTTCAGTCTGCCCGACCAGATAATGGTTGCCGCGCGCCAGGTTCACCGTCGAGATACGTCCCTCGGCTGAAGCCTGCCATGCATCTCGCGTGCTCGGGAAAGTGGAGGCATCGGCGGTGTGCACGAGCAGCAGCACCGGCACGCTGGTCTGCTTGAGGTTGGCCGGGCCCAGGGCACGGGATTTCGATGAGAACTGTGACATGAACGCCCGCAGACTTGTCACCCTGCCGAATGCGTTGGCAGCAAAGTTCACGGTGCGCGGATCGCCCCACACGCTGCCCCATTTGCGATCGTTGCTATCCAGGCCCAGGTCGATCATGCGCGGATCGGAATGGGTGCGGTGAATGACGAAGATGCGATCTGCCGGCCCGTTCGGTCGCTTCGTGAGTGCCGCGATCTCGTCCTCTACCCAGCTTTCGATCCGCGCGCGGCGCGCAAGCTGTGCTGCGCGGAACGTGGCGAAGAACTGCGGTGTAAAGGGCGGCTGGATCGGACCGTCGTAGATGTCCAGTTCCAGGTTGGTTGCAAACAGGTCGTTCTCGTTCGTTACCGCGGGGTCGACCCATTCGGCGAAAATTTCTGCGCGCCCCGGGTGCGCGGCGCTAAGGACAATGCCGTCAGCCGGAGGCAGGTCATTCCTGGTGACCCCGGTCGGGCCACCTTCGATGAACTCGTGCACGGTCAGGTTTTCCGATTCCGCTTGATAGAACGCTGCGAGAGCACCGCCACCGGAACTACCGATCAGGATAACCTTCTGGTAGCCCCGATCGCGCAAATAGCGAATGCCGGCACCGAGGTCAAGGATGACGCGCTCCATTTGCAACAGAGCATCGTTGCCCGCGTAGCGGGAGTTGAGCGCCAGGCATGGCACATTCTTCGCGGCCAGCGGCCCAACGAAATAGTGCCCGATGTAGTTGGACGTCGGATGCATGATCAGGGCCGCGGTCTTGGGATTTCCGGTGGCCGGGCGCCCCAGTACGCCGTAGATTCTGGGCCGCAGGTTCTGGAGGCCAGACTGGCTTTCCATGACGACTCCAGGTCGCACATCGATCGCGACGTGTTCAAAAAGGACGTTCATGCTCTGCTTCCTTGATTAAATGCTTGGCTTGGGCACGTCAGGAACTGCGAGATCTCCCGAACGATGGATGCCGATGTCCGGCGCGCGGCGTGTCTGGCTCCACTCATCAAGCAGCGCCTTCGATCTGCTGCGTAGTTGCTCGGACATCTCCTCACTCAGTGAATCGCAGGTGATTTCAACGCGATGTCCGCTCGGATCGCGGAAATAGATCGATTTGAAAATGCCGTGATCGGTAATCCCGATCACGGCAATGCCTGCGTTCTCCAGCGCTTCCTTGAAGCTGCTGACTTCTTCGACGCTGGGTACCTGCAACGCAATGTGCTGGACCCAGTCCGGAGTATTCGGGTCGAACCCCATCTCCGCTGCCTCGGACAGCTCGAAGAAGGCCAGATAGGATCCGGGGCTGACGCGCAGGAACACATGTATGTGCGGGTCGAACCTGCCGGTCGACGGAACGTAGTTTTCCGCCACGGCGAAGGCGAACTCGAGGCCGAGTAGTTGCGTATAAAAGTCGACTGTCTTGCGGGCGTCGACGCAGCGATAGGCCACGTGTGAAAAGCGCTGAATGGGCATGGGGTCTCCTGAAAATGGCGGCGCTCGGAACCTCTCGAAGGTGCCCGCCGCGCGTTTGCGCGCTTATGGGTTGGTTGGGGGCTAATCCCAGAACAGCGAGCACCTCGCCGGTGCCAGGAAGCTCGGCAAAATCGGCAGGCTTCNTTCCTGGCCGGCGGGCTGCGCCGCCGTGCGGTCAGAACTTGTGGCGCAGTCCGACGCCAAAAGTGTTCCCGGTGGCGGCGGTAGTCAGTTTGTCGTAGAGATAGTTGGCATAGACGTCGGTACGCTTGGAGAAGTTGTAGGTATAGCCAATGCCCGCAGTGGCACGGTTGAAGTCATCCAGGGTTCTGCGATCGTTCTTCGTCCACACGTAGCTGGCATTGATCTGGCCGGGTCCGAGCGGGGCCGAGATGCCGGCCTGATAGGTATAGGTGCGCAGCTCGGACCGGCCGTTCTTGGTCATGTTGAAGGTGCCGAACAGCTTGAGCACCTTGAAGTCGTAGGAAGCTCCGGCGAACAGTAGTTTCTGGCTGGGTTCGAGCGCCGTGATGGCTGGTCCTACTTTGGTGTGATTGCCGCCAACGGCCACATCGAGCGGGCCGCGCTGGTATCGGATGAATCCGCCCAGATTGTTGGTGCCGTTGTTGTTGGCCGCCTCGCCCAGCCCGTACATGACCTGGACGCTGAAGCCGGCCATGGTTGGCGAGATGTAGCGCGCCGAGTTGCTCCAGCCGGTATCTCCATGAATCAGCCGCCCGAAAGTGGGGATCCAATTCTGGACATTGAGCGGTGAGAAGCGCGTTGAGCCGGCGAAGGGATTGAATTGCCCCGTCAGATAGAGCATGGGCGTGGAATTTCTGCCGAGCCTGAGTTCACCGAACTTGTCTGAAGAAAGGCCGACATAGGCATTGCGTGCAAAGAGGGAGTCGGTCGGGTTTCGGCCGGCCTCGCCTGTGTCGGAGCGGAAGAAGCTCTCAATGGCAAACACGGTGCTCAGGCCGCCGCCAAGATCCTCTTCTCCGCCCATGCCCCAGAAGGGGGTGGTCCCGCCGCCGTTATCGAGCTGCCATGTGCTTGCTGCCGCGCCGCTAGGCTTGACGCTGCCGACATAGTTATCGATCAGTCCGTAGAGCCGGACGCCGCCATTGGCATGTGCTGTGGCGGAGGCACCCAGGCAGGCTAGCAATGCGATGGTCAACTGGCTCGTGATGCAACGACTTGCTTTCAACATCTTCTCCTCTCTCTCTCTTGTTATAAATGCGAAGCGCACACAGACCCCGAAGCGCCGAGTTCGCTTCGGGCAACGGGTTCTATGCATCGTGGGGAATCAGGTGGCCGTTTGCGGACCCGGGTATCGCTCGTTCTGCTACTGCGTACCACCGTGAAAAGACTCGTCACGAACTACCGGGTTGCGCAGGATCCCCAGTCCGTCGATCTCCACCTCCACCTGGTCGCCCGGCCGCATGTGTACAAGGCCGGGCACCTTGAACAGGCCGTATTGATGGGACATATCCCGGCCTTCGACGTCGTCCGGCTGCGGTTTGAGCGCGCCGGGCGTACCCATCGCAATCAGGTCGCCAGGCCGCAGGTTGTAGCCCTGGCTCAGGTAGCTGATCACCCTGGCGACGTCAATCAGCATGTCGTCGAGCGGCGCGCGTTGGCGCACGACACCATTGATCCGGGTCAGTACCGTGTGCTTTGCCGGATCGCCGAACTCGTCGCTGGTCATCAGCCACGGCCCGTAAGATCCCGATGCTTCGAAGTTCTTGCCGAGGCCGAACTGGCGGTTGTGCACCTGATACTCGCGGACAGAGCCTTCGTTGAGGCAGGTGTATCCCGCCACGTGTTCCATCGCGCGTTGCACCGGGATGTAACGTCCGGGCTTGCCGATGATCACGGCCAGCTCACCCTCGTAGTCGAACGCACGCGCAATGGATTCGGGCGGGGCGACGAGCGCTTCGCCCGAGCCGACGTAGGACGCTGGCGTCCGCAGGAACAGATGAGGGTAGTCGGCATTGGTCTGAAGACCCGTCTCCGCAACGTGGCTCTTGAAGTTCAGGGCAAGCGCCCACATGGCATTCGGGCGGTCGAGGAACGGTTTGAGCCTGACCGAGGCCAGCGCGCGATCTCCCTGCGCGCCTTGCGCCGCCTCGCGCAGGCGCGCAAGTCCGTGCTCCAGTCCCAGGATCGCGATAAGGCTTGCGGGCAGTTCCGGTGCGATATCGGCAACGGCGACAAAATGCGTCGGGCTGGTGACGACACCAAGCGCGGTGGCGCTGCCTTCCGCATAAGCAATGATCTTCATGTTCCAGTCCAGTTCTTCAGGGTTGAAATCGAAGTGAGACAGGCGGATTCACTCTTGTCTCCTCGCTGTTCCTGCGCACCTCGTATGGGGTCCCAGCCTAAGCGGCCATCGGCCGATCGACGTGACCGGATAGCCCGCAGGTTTTCCCTTCAGTCCGAAAATTTCCTGAACAAGGGGTAAACGCGGCCAGGCGCGCCCTAGACTGCCGTGGCCTCTCATGGCCTGAATTGCGAGATGTCGGGTGCGCCCCTGCGCCGACCAAGAACGAGTCCCTTCCCAGGGGACAGACCCGCTATGCAATTCATTCACTTGCAGAAACATCACATCCGGGAGATGGATCGATGAAGAAGATTCGGCGCGTGGTGACAGGTTTGCTGAACGGAAAGGCGGGCATCGCCTCCGACGTGGAAGTGCCCGAGATTGTGCTGGCGCTTGCGGGCGGCGTGACCACAGTGCCCCTGTGCGGGGCGGCAACGCCACCTGCAGTCCCCAACTCAGGGGAGTTGGCCCAGGCGCCGAAGTTCTCTCCGCCGCCGGGTGGATATCACTTCTCGGTATTCAGCGTGCCTCCGATGAACGAAGTCTTGGCTGCCGAGCCCCCGGCCGACAGCGGGAAAGCCAGGGAGGAGATGGAGCGGGAGGTTCCAGGCCTGCTGGAACTGATGGATCCGGACGTGCCAGGCATGCATGCGACCACGTCGATCGATTTCATCGTCGTCCTCAGTGGAGCGATCACGCTCGAGCTCGACAGTGGTGTCGCGACGGTGTTGCACGCGGGAGATACCGTGATCCAGAACGGGGTACGCCACCGCTGGTTGAATAACGGGACGGAACGGGCCTGGGTCGCTGCCGTGGTGCTCGGTACAGAACGCTTTACCCAGGCAAACCTTCGCTTCGAATAGAAGGGGTTCGATCGGCTTGATCGACTCGATGCCGTCAAATTCGGACGATCTGAAAAGCGAAGCGACGCACCGGTTAATGGCTGGCGCGCTCCCGCGATTAATGTATTCATCGACCGCCGACATCGGCAGGATTCGGGAAACCAGAACTGGGGTAGGCAAATGACTGCAGGGAAGAGCATCACCGGCCAGGCGAATGATTTCGATGACGCCGTTGGCTTGGCTCACGATGAACATCGCCGGTTCGCAGGCGATGGCAGAGCTGATTGCAGCCGGCGTGGCTTGCTGAAGCTGGCTGGTATCGGTGGGGCCTCGATGATCCTGGGCGCCACGGCTCATGCGGCTCCGGCCAGCGAAGGGGGGCGCGACGGGACGCGCGTTTTTGCCCCGAACCGGCATGGCAAGGTTCACACGCTGCCCTCGACGCCGGAGACGGTGCGCTTTGGCGAGATGGATCCGGCGGCGCCATCGGTGCTCGAGATCGAATCGGGCGACGTGGTTCATTACCCAAACACGTGGACGCATTGGGGCAACGAAGCCAAATTCGGCATGCCCCTGGCCGAGCGCAACGCGATTCGCAAGCGCTATCCCCAGGGCCCCCAATCGATGATCGGGCCAGTGAGTATCAAAGGTGCTGTGCCAGGCGACGTGGTCGAGTGCAGGATGATCCGTTTGCGTCCGATCGACTGGGGTTGGAACTCGGCTGTCAAGGGCATGGGCGCGTTGCCCGGAGATTTCCAGGAGGGGTATTTGCACTATTTCCGCTTCGACGCTGAGCGGCGATTTGCTGAATTCTCTCCCGGCGTACGCATACCGCTGGCGCCGACTCAAGGCACGATCGCGGCTCAGCCGGCGGGCGACAAGCCGACGAGTGCGTTGTTGCTCGGGGCATATGGGGGCAGCATTTCGCTTCCGGCTCTGGTCGAGGGTACGTCGCTGTTTGTGTCGGTGCAGGTGCCCGGCGCAAAAATGTGGACCGGGGACTCGAATGCAGCGCAGGGAGACGGTGTCGTCAACCAGACCGGCATTGAGTCTGCGATGGAAGACCTGCGGATTCAATATGTGCTGCACAAGCGAGTGGCGCTGAGCGCGCCGGTGGCTGAAACACCGACGCATTGGATCGCGCTCGGATCAGGCACCACCCTTGAAGAAGCGCTGACAGCAGCCCTGCGCCAGACGATCGGGTGGATCAGCGCGGCAACCGGCCTTTCCAGGCACGATGTTTATGCGCTTTGCAGTATCGACGGTAGTTTCCGGGTGACTCAATACGCAAACCAGACCGAGGGCAACTACCGCTTCCAGTCACCTAAAGTGATTCAAGCCATGTTGCCCAAGCGCATATTCAGCGCGGAGCGGCAGGCGCAGATTTCGCGCTCTCTCCGCCCTGAGGGCTTGTGATCATGGTCTCCCTTCGACAAGACATGGAGGCTGCGCAAGCCGATGCCGTGCCTTTTGAGCCGGACGGCACGCAGCGCCTGCAATGGCACGTCTACATTCTGTGCGGGCTCGTGGCCTTTCTGGACGGTTTCGACACGCAGGCCATCGGGCCCGCCGCCGATGCGATTGCGGCTTCGATCGGCATTGATATCAAGGATTTTGGTCCGGTCTTCAGCGCATCGCAGATCGGGTTCCTGACCGGCGCCATGATTTTCAGCGCATTGGGAGACCGCTTTGGCCGCAAGCGGTTGCTGGTTGCGGGAACGGTGATTATTGCCTTCAGTTCGCTGGGTACGGCATTTGCGGGTTCGTACCACGAGCTGGTGGCGATTCGCATCCTGGCCGGGCTTGGCCTTGGCGGGGTTACGCCGCTCTTTATCAGCCTGGCATCGGAATTCGCTCCTCCTGCGCTACGCGCCCGCGTTGTCACGATGCTGTGGGCAGCTGTCCCGATTGGCGGAATGATGGGGTCGTTTACGAGTTCCGTCACGCTTTCTCAGTTTGGGTGGCAGGCGATCTTTTTCCTCGGCGGTGGGACGCCGCTTTTGCTTGTGCCGGCCCTTTTTTTCCTGCTGCCGGAGTCTCGGGAGATTCAACGCGGTTCAAACGACAATGGCGCCCCCCAATTGCGCGTTTCGCCGATTGGAGCGCTGTTCGGCGAAGGGCGCGGCCTTGCCACGCTCTGGTTGTGGCTCGCGTCCTGGATGATCTGGATGTTGCTCGTCGTCGTCGGTGTCTGGACCCCGTCATTGCTGCAACGGGCCGGCTGGACCATACCAATGGCCGCGATGATGCTTGGATTGCTGAATGCGGGCGGTGTCGCGGGAACATTCCTGATTGGCGCGGGACTCAGATACTTTCCTCCGCAACGGGCGCTGATGCTGGCGCTGATTGCCGCGGCCGCATCGCTGGTGATGCTGGGCACCTTTGCGCACAGTTTTGCCGTGGTTGCAGTCGCGGCAAGCCTTGCCGGTTTCTTCTCCTCCGCGGCGGGCGGTTGTTTGCTGGCGCTGTCGGCAAGCCTCTATCCGGAACGCGTCCGTGCCACGGGCGTGGGCTGGTCCCTGGGTTTTGGGAAGACGGGAGCGGTGCTTGGTCCGCTTTGTGTCGGGCTGCTGCTTGGATTCCAGTGGTCAACGGCCAGCATCTATTCGGCTATCGCCCTGCCAGGCTTACTGGCCGCCGTTCTGGTCTTCCTCCTGAGCCGAACCTCAACCTTCCGCGCTGCAATCAAGCAGTGAGAAGAATTTGTCACCTCGAAACAATGGAAATGCCAATGTCTACGGAAAGTTCGAACGCCAATAGCCTCGCCCTGATCAGCTACAAGCAAGCCAGCCAGGCGCTTGATGCGGCAGTGCGGCTCGCGGAAGAACATGGCACCGCGCTGAGCTTTGTGATTGTCGACAGCGCCGGGCATCTTGTTGCTGCCGCGCGGATGGATGGTGCCCCCTTTATCACCATGGAAGTCGCGCGCGGAAAGGCTTTCGCTTGCGTGGCAACCGGCGGGCAGTCGGGCAGGGCGCTGCGCCAGCGTTATGTCGACCATCCCATGGTGTGGGGCAATATCTCGTCGTTGGGATATGGAGCGCCGTTGCTTCCTGCCATCGGTTCACTGCCGGTCTGGATGAATGGGAAGCTGATCGGGGCCATGGGGACCAGCGGTGGCGCAGCCGAGATCGAGGAAGAGATGCTGACCAAAGCCATCGCATCGATTGGTGGATCCGTTGTCGCAGCGACAGCGATCTGAGGTCGAACTCCAGCCGATAAGGAAGCATTCATGCTGACAATCTGGGGGCACCTGGGCTCACCCAACGTGCAGAAGGTCATCTGGGCCTGCGAAGAGCTCGGGGCCCGCTATGTCCTGAAGGAGGTTGGGGGACCGTTCGGAGGAGCGGACTCACCTGATTACCTTGCCAGGAATCCGAACGGCCGCGTGCCAACGATAGAGGACGATGGCTTTGCCTTGTGGGAATCCCACACGATCCTTCGATATTTGGCCGCGAAGGACCCCGACAAGCGACTGACATCCGACGATTTGCGGGTTCGCGCGTCCATTGATCAATGGATGGACTGGCAATGCGCGCATCTGTGGCCCGCGGTTCGTGCCCTTGTCGTACTTGTCATCAAGCCCAGAAGCACGATGCCCTCCCCGGAGGAAATCGAAGCTGCACGGTCGGGGATCATTCCGCTGCTCCGATTGTTGGATCGCGAGCTTGAGCAGCGCGGCTATATCGCCGGCGATACTTTCACCATAGCCGACATCGCCATGGCCATTAGTTACAACATCTGGAAGATCATGGAGCCGAACTGCGCTGACTTTCCTGCCTTGGAAGCGTGGTACGCGCGGATCAACAGGCGGGCCGCCTTCAAGCCGATGAGCGGAAAGAGACGCGTTTAGCTACGGCCAGCGGCGGCACTTCTTCTTGGTGCTCGCCGTCGCCTCTTCCTGCCCATCTCCACTGTCTTGCTTGCCCTTACTGCCGTTCCAGGAAAGCGAGGTTGGTCGTGCGTCGGCGGAATTCGCTCGGCGACAACGCCATGTGCCTGGTGAAGAAGCGCGTAAAGTTGCTATGGGTACCAAAGCCGAGTTCGTCGGCCAGGTCGATCAGCGGCCTGTCCGTGGTGGCAAGCCAGCGTGTTGCAAAGCCTAGACGCAGGCTATCGATGTAGTGCCGAGGCGAGACACCGACGCAACGGCTGAACTGCGCAAAGAAATGTGAACGGGAAATACCTGCGGATCGGGTAATTTCGCTGACCTTCGGATTCTCCGTCGCATGTTCGTGGATATAGGCTATCGCCTTCCTGATCCGGTGATCGGTCGGACGCGTGTTCCTTAGCGTCCTGCCATCGGCATCGAGATTCCCATACTGCCTCACGACAGTACCCACGAGGGCCTTCAGGCGCTCCTCGCATAGCCCTGGCGACTCCAGGGACCGCGTTGAGATCGCGGCCACGAGCAGGTTCACTTTTGCGCGCAGCTCATCGACAAGCGGTGCTTGTGGATTGGGGAACAGATGGTCCAGATGCGGCGCAGCATCCTTGAACTCGTTCGCCAACCAGGATGGGTTCAGGAAGAGCGACAGGATGGTGGTCGGGCCGCGATCGCTGGGATGCTTCGCGTGCACCACCCATGGATTGAGCAAGACCACGGAGCTATCGTTCACCTCCAGCGCGGTGGATTCCAGCTGTAACGTCGTATCCGCGCCGCTGAGCTTGAAGATGACGTTGAATTCACGATGTGCGTGCTCGACAATCGCTTGCTCAGTCGTGTTGATCGTCGCACGCCCGAAATCGCCGTGCAGAATCTGCGCCGGGTGCCTCTCAGCCATCCCTACTCCTTTTGGTCCAGTCAATCCCACAAGCCAGTTGATTCAATTTCCCTTGCTTACGATCACCGAATCGACATCCGCATCCATCCAATGGATCAGTAGGCTTGCGGCTCCGTTGCCCGGATCGCCTCCGGGCTGACGAGCACGGCATCCGCGTCGCAATACACCCATTGGCCCGGCGTGAACGTGACGCCGCCGAAGGCCAGCGGGACGTCATCCTCGGAGCCGGGCTGCTCGGCCGCATTGCGCAATGCGGTCGTGCCCAGCGCCTTGACGCCGATGTCGATGGCATTGACGGTCTTGCTGTCGCGAATGACGCCATGAATGACCAGTCCGGCCCAGCCATTGCTTGCCGCCAGTCCGGCCAGCCGGTCGCCAAAGACGCCGATGCGCAGGGAGCCGCCCACATCCACCACCAGGACGCGGCCGGCGCCGGGCGCGGAAAGGCGGCGCAAGACGGGCCGGTGATCCTCTTGCACTCGCAAGGTCGCACAGGGTCCGGAAAAATGCTCGCGCAAGCCGAAGCTGCGGAACTGCAGCTGGCAGACAGAGGTTGTGCCCGGGTGTTCGTCGGAAAGATCGCTGGTGGAAAACATGATGAGAGAAGAGTGTGAAGTCAAAGGAATGTGCGCAGCCGCATGACGTACAGTGCCGTCCCGCACCTGCTTAGTTGAGCGTGATGCCGGCATTTTTCACCACCTCGCCGTATCGGGTGTAGTCCATGCGGATCTGCTTGCCGAATTCATCCGGGGTGTTGCCGACCGGGGTGATGCCGAGGTCGAGCATCCTGGCCCTGGTTTCGGGCTGCTCCAGCACCTTCCTGATCTCCCGCTGCAAGCGCGTGACCACTGCGGGCGGCGTGCCGGCCGGCGCGAGGATGCCGACCCAGGAATCGACGCTGAAGTTCTTGACCCCGGATTCCATCAGCGTCGGCACATCCGGGAGCGAGGCGATACGGCGGCCACCGGTGACGGCAATGGCATGGACCTGGCCGCTCTTCACATACTGGGACACGCTGGCGACGGCGGTGCACAGGACGGGGAGGGAGCCGCCAAGCACATCCGTCAGCGCCTGGGAGCCGCCCTTGTACGCAATGTGCTGCAGATTGATGCCGGCCTGCTCCTTGAGGAGTTCGCCGGCAAGATGGCAAGTGGTGCCGGTGCCGGAGCTGCCGTATGACAAGCCCGCGCTCTTCCTGGTGGCGGCGTAGGCGACCAGGTCCTTGAAGTCCCTGGCCGGCACGGAAGGGCTCGTCACGAAGATCAGGGTGGCGTCACCGACCTTGGTGATGGGCGCGAAGTCGGTCAGCACATTGAAGCGCGGTTTCGTGATGTGCGTGCCGGTCACGAGCGCGCCGTCAAAGCCGAGCAACAGCGTATAGCCGTCGGCGTTCGACCTGGCCACCGCTTCCGCGCCGATATTGCCGGACGCACCGGGCCGGTTGTCGACGATCACGGATTGGCCCAGGGATTGCCCCAGTTTGTCCGCTACCAGCCGCGCGGTGGCGTCGGTGACGCCACCCGGCACGAACGGAACCACCAGGCGTATGGGGCGGGCGGGGTATGCCTCGGCGGCGGCCTGGGCGGGCACGCCGGTGAGAATCGCGGCGCTGATTCCTAACAGGCCGAGGCAACTCTTCGGGTAGCGCATTCTGTCTCCTGCCGATTTGTCATTGGATGTGCTTTCAAACACTTATTTCGGCCATTCTACGGATGGGGGCGAAGCATGATGTGTCGTTCCTGGGCCGAATGCACCGGTTGCACCGGCGAAAATTCCGCGGTGACAGGCTCGGGCGGCACGATGTGCTGCACCGTGGCGCGTGCGTGAGCGGGTGGGCGATTGCCGCGCGGCGCGCGGATTGTGGCTGCAGCCCCTACCGTTGCGCTGTGGGCTCCGGCAGTGGCAGCGCGGTCTGGTACTTCACCTGCTTGAGCGCGAAACTGGAGCGGATGCTGGCCACGCCATCGAGCCGCGTCAGCTTGTCGACGATGAAGTGCTCCAGTGCCTGCACCTCGGAAACCATCACTCGGATCAGGTAATCGGAATCGCCGCTCATCAGATAGCACTCCATCACCTGTGGCAGTGCCGAGACCTCGCGCTCGAACGATTCCAGGCCGGCGCGGGTCTGCTTTTCCAGCGTGATCTGGATGAACACGTTGACGTTGAGGCCGAGCTTGCGCGGATCCAGCAGCGTGACGTGCCTGCTGATCAGTCCCGACTGCTTCAGCAGGCGCACACGGGCAAGGCATGGTGACGGCGAGAGATTGACGCGCGCTGCCAGTTCCACATTGGTGAGGCTGGCGTCGCGCTGCAGCTCGGCCAGTATCCTGAGGTCGATTTTATCGAGATCGATCATGGGCGAATCATGGTTGGGACTGCAGGATGGCGAGTCTGGCGCGGTTCCCCGTTCGCCTCAGCTTTGCGTGCCGCCGCACTCTGACCTGTGATGGTCGACCACCGCGCGCGAGGCGAGTAGTTGCTCGATGCGGGCCTCGGCAATGCCAGCCTCGCGCAGGATCTCGACCGAGTGCTCACCGAACGCCGGCGGCGCGCGGAAGCCGCTGGCGTTGTCCCCGTCGTAGCGGATGGCGCGATTGGCGGCGCGGACCGGTCCGTAGTCGGGATGGTCGAGCTGGTAGAAGATGTCGAGATGGCGTACCTGGGCATCGCTTTCCAGCTCGTCGAGCCGCAGTTCCGGCGCCGCCGGTACGTCGTGTTGTTCCAGGCGTGCCATCCAGGTGTCGCGGTCGGCGCTGGCAAAGACTGCGCTCAGCTCGGCCGCGATGGCGTCATAGCCGTGTACGCGGCTTTGGCGGTCGGGATACGCCTGCGCCAGATCCGGCCGCTCGATGGCGGCGAGCAGGTTCTGCCAGAACTTGTCCGGCGACGACAGGTGCAGCCCGATGCGGCGTCCGCACTTGCACGTGACCAGGTAGGACTGCGACTTCGAGGCGCGGCTGAAGAATTCCGGCGTGCTGCCATAGGCCGACAACTGTCCGAGCGGTTCCGTGGCCAGCGCGATCATCGCCTCCAGCATGGAAACTTCCACCTTTCTGCCGCGCCCGGTGCTGGCGCGCTCCACCAGCGCGCCAAGGATGCCGATGCAGGCATAGATGCCGGAGATGGTGTCCGATACCGGCGGACCGGGCACGCGTGCGTCGGTGCCGCGATGGAACATCGACATCCAGCCGGACAGGGCCTGGCCGACGTTGTCGAAGGCGGGGCGGTGCGCGTAGGGCCCGTCGGCGCCGAAGCCCGTGATCGAGCAATGCACGAGCCGGGGATTGATCCGGTGCAGGTGCCCGGCGTCCAGGCCCAGCTTGCTCTCGCTGCCGGGGCGCATGTTCAGCAGCAGCACATCCGCGTCCAGCAGCAGCTCCTGCAGCACCTGCCGGCCCTCAGGCGTGGTGAAGTCGAGCACCAGCGAACGCTTGTTGCGGTTGTGCGACTGGAAATGGCCGGCGTACATGCCGCCATCGAAGGTGCGGAACGGGTCGACCACCTTGGGCGACTCGATCTTGATCACCTCGGCCCCGAGCTCGCCCAGCAACTGGGCGGCAAGCGGTGCGGTGATGAAGCGGCCGATCTCGATGACTCGGATTCTCTGCAGGACTTTCATTGGGACTCCTTCGGCACCAGGTGCGACGAGGTCTCTTCCTCGGTGCGCACCCACAGCGCATTGGCGATGGGGTGTTCGATTTCCTCGGCCAGATGGCCGAGCAGGCCGACGGCGCGGCTCACCACGGCCAGGCCGCGGCACAGCTTCCAGGACAGGCCGAGCTCGGAAGCGATGGCGCCAATCGCCCCGGTGGCGTTCACCGGCAATTTGCCTGGCTTGCCGAAGGCGCGCTCGGCTTCAGCCGAGATCGCTTTCATCAGGGCGACGTAAGGCCCGGCTAGGCCGTTTTCCTCGGCGATAGCAAAGAGGGCGACAGCGCGCGGGTCGACCGGCTTGTGTACCGGGTGGCCGATGCCTGGCACCGGCAGGCGTTGCTGCCGATGCTCCTGCACGATGCGCGCGGCCGTCTCCGCCACGTCATAGCTGCTCGCCGTGCCGATGGGATGCACCTCCTGCAGCAGCCGGGCCGCACCTTCGGCGGTGCCGGCGAAGGTCGTGCCCATGCCGCACAGGCCGGCCGCAATGGCGGCCTGCATCGATTCCGGCGCGCCAAGATAGGTCAGGCGGGCCACCATGGCGGAGGGGGTCATGCCGTGCTCGACCAGCACCGCGAGAATGGCGTTGAACACGGTCGACTCGGCCGCGCTTGGCCTTCTGCCGGTGACTTCGAGAAAGGCAAAGTCACCGAGCGCGATCTTGCCCAGCACGTCCTGGCACAGATCCAGGCCGCGCACCGTGATGCGATCGGCGGTGCTCCAGCCCATGTCCGATTGCAGCTTCTGTTCTTCCATCAACTTCTCCGTATTGAATTCTCAGGACTGTGATGCCGTTGCCAGCTAGGACTTCGGCGCATCGGCCGACACGATGGCGCGCGGCAACAGCAGGATCAGCAGGCAGCACAGCAGCAGGCATGCACCGAGCACATAGGTGCCGCTGTTCACGTTGCCGGTCACGTTCTTGGCGACATTGGTGATCAGGGCGCCGGTGATGCCGGCCAGGCTGCCGACCGAATTGATCATGGCCAGCCCCGCGGCGGCCGCGGCGCCGGTGAGGGCGCGCCCCGCGAAGATCCAGAACAGCGGCGTCACGCCGAGGATGCCGGCCGCGGCGACGGAGATCAGCAGCAGGGACGGGCCCAGCTGATCGGCGCAGGCCGCGCTCAGGATCAGGCCGATGCCGGCGCAGGCTGCCGGAATCGCCGCGTGCAGGCGGCGTTCGCCGGTTCGATTCGAGTGCATCGCATTGGCCACGAGGACCACGCCCGCGACCACGTAGGGCAGCGCTGAAAGCAGGCCGACGTGATAGACGTTCTTGAGCCCGGTGGCCTGGATGATGGAAGGCAGCCAGAACGACAGGCCGTAGAAGCCCGTGTTCATGGTCAGCAGGATCGCGCACAGCAGCCAGATCACGGGGCTTTTCAGGGCGGCGCCGAAATTGTGGGTCTTGTGCGCGTTTTCCGTGGCGAGGTTGCGCTTGATCAGCGCCTTCTCGTCGGCGTTGAGCCAGCGTGCCTTGTCGACCGAGTCCGTCAGGCAGGCCAGCACCACGATGCCGAGGATCACGGCGGGCAGGCCCTCGACAAGCAGCATCCATTGCCAGCCGCGATGCCCGAACGTGTCATGCATGTTCTGCAAGATCCAACCCGATACCGGCCCGCCGATGCAAAGGCTCAGCGGCAGCGCGAACATGAAGCCGGCCAGCACGCGATTCTGCTTGTGCGAGGGAAACCACTGGTTCAGGTAGAGCACGACGCCAGGGAAGAAGCCGGCTTCGCAAACGCCCAGCAGAAAGCGCAGCACATAGAACATGGTTGCCGAGCTGGTGTGGAACACCGCGGCCAGCGGCTCGATATACATCATCGAAACCGAGACGCAACCCCAGCTGATCATGATCCGCGAAATCCAGCGCCGCGCGCCGACCCGGTGCAGGATCAGGTTGCTCGGCATTTCAAAGAGCACATAGCCCCAGAAAAGCATGCTTGCCGCGAGCGCATAGACGTTGTCGGTCAGGTCCAGGTCGCCGAGCATCTGCAGCTTGGCGAAGCCGATATTGACGCGATCGAGGTACGAGATCACGTAGCAGACAAAGAACAGCGGCACTGTCCGCCAGAACACCTTGTCGTAAGTGCGCTTCTCAAGATCGGGCAAGGTGGCGTCGATCGGGGTTTGCTGAATGCTCACGGCCATTGCAGTCTCCATTCGTTATGGGTCGGGGGATGCGTGTGCATCGGCGCCCTGTCGCTTATCGGATGCGCTTCCATGGCGCATGCCAGTTCCACATTCAGCTGTCGTCTTCTTTGTTCGACTATTTTGTAGGGCAATAGTGTAGCTATCGAGTCGATGCCAATGAGGGTTAGTCCTGATCAGGTTTGGGGAAGTGCTGGAATTGGCAGGGTTTTTGGCCTCAGAAAGGCGACATGCGGGAATGCCGCTGAAGACATTCATGCAATTTTCTCATCACTTTTGTAAATAATGCCCTACTAATATGTAGGACAATAATGTACGGGCTGGTGCGGTAAAATCAGCGTAATCGCGAGGAGAGCACCTGACATGACCAATCCATCCGCCCCGCCACGCAGCACGCTCGAATATGTCGTGGACAGCCTGAGGCAGGCCATCCTGAGCGGGCGCTTCGTGCCGGGCCAGCGCCTAGTCGAAGCCGATCTGACGCGCGAGCTTGGCGTCAGTCGCGGTCCCGTGCGCGAGTCTTTCCGCCGGCTGTCGGCCGAAGGCCTGGTGGAGAGCATTCCGAATCAGACCACGATGGTCAGGCGCTACTCGCACACCGAAATACGGGAGCTGTTCGAGGTGCGCGCGGAGCTTGAAGCACTGGCGGCGCGCCGCGCGGCCGGCCGCATGAACGAGGCATGCGTGCGCGAACGTTTCCTGCAGGCGACCCAGGCGATCTGGGAAGATCACCATGCAATGAGCCCGGCGGCCTACTTCGAGGAGAACAGGCGCTTTCACCAGGCCATCGCCGATGAATGCGGAAATGCGCAACTCACCGATTTCATCGGACGCCTGCAACTGCCGATGCTCATGTTCCAGCTCGGCAATGCCATCCACGGCGAAGCGCTGCAGGAGTCGGTCAGTGAGCACCGCCTCATCGCCCAGGCCATCGTCAGCGGCGATGCCGACAAGTCTGCCCAACTGATGCGCGAACACCTCAGGCGCGCGAGCGACTTCGTGGACCGCATGCCAGCCGACACGTTCAGGCCCTGAACCAGCTGCCGCCGATTCAGGGGCTATCGGGCGTTTATAGCCTCAGCCTGACTGGCGCAGGAAGCTGCAAAAGGGTGTGTCGACCTATGGCATGCCTTGACATGCTGTTGTTTCCGGCGCTGCTGGTTTGCTCCCCACTCCCGATGGGAGAGGGGCCGGAGCAGAGAGCAAACCGGCGGCGCTCTTAACCTTCCACTTCGGCCCACCCCTGCATCGCCTGCCCGCCGGCATCGTCCCCCGTCCACAGCACCAGCCGCCCAGCCTGCGCCGGATCGGCCGCGCCGCCAACGGTGATGGTGTCCTGGTCGAACAGCGGCGCCAGCCCGCGGAAGCCAAAGCGGCGCACGCGTGCCTGCGGTTGCTCGCGCGCCACCAGGTCCAGCATCAGCATCGCCTGCATCGGCCCGTGCACCACCAGGCCGGGGTAGCCCTCGACCTCGCGCGTGTACTGGCGGTCATAGTGGATTCGGTGGCCGTTGAAGGTCAGTGCCGAGTAGCGGAACAGCATCACCGGGTCTGCCTGCAGCGTGCGCTGCCACTGCGCGGCCTGCTCCAGGCGCGGGCGCGGCGGCTGCGGCTTGGACGGGTCGGGCATGGCGCGGTAGACGATATCGTGGCGCTCGTTGACCGCGGCCTTGCCGTTGACGGTCAGCTCGTGATCGACGGCGACAAACCACAGTTCACCGGTGCGCCCGGTCTTGTACTGCACGTCCTTGATGGTGGAGGTGCGCGTGACGGTATCGCCGATATGCAGCGGATGGCTGAAGCTCAGTTCGCTGCCGGCCCACATGCGGCGCGGCAGCGGCACCGGCGGCATGAAGCCGCCGAGGGTGGGATGGCCGTCGCGTCCCAGTTCACGCTGCGGCGCGCGCGGCAGGAAGTAGAGCCAGTGCCACAGCGGCGGCAGCGGGCCGGCGGCAACGGCCTCGGGGTCGAGGTCGAAGGTGGCGGCGAGGCCGATCACCGGTTCCGGCGACAGCGTTTCGGTGCGCGATTCGCTGCGGCCGATCCAGCCGCGCAGGCGTTCGAGTTCAGGAGTGGCGTCAGTCATGACAGTAAGCCTTGTAATGCGTGAAAGTGGCCGGAAGGCGGGTTATTGCGCCAGTGCCAGCAGCCGGCGGGCCTGCTCGATCACGGGCCGGTCGACCATCTTGCCATCGACCTGCACCGCATGGCTGCCGCTGGCGGTAGCTTCCAGCACGCGGCGGGCCCAGTCGAGCTGCTCGGGGCTGGGCAAAAAGCCTGCGCGCACCGCGCCCAGCTGGGCCGGGTGGATGCAGAGCTTGCCGGCAAAGCCGAGTTCGCGCGCATAGGCAACGTCGCTGGCCAGCACGGCTTCGTCTTTCAGTGCGGTGGTCACGCCGTCGACCGGCGGCGGCAGCCCGGCCACGCGTGAGGCCAGCACGATGCGCGCGCGCGCAAAGGCGAGCGCGTCGCGCGTATGGCTGCAGCCCAGGTCGACCGCATAGTCGAGCGAGCCGAAGGCAAGACGTGCGACGCCGGTGGCCACGGCGTCGATCTGATGCAGGCCCAGCGCAGTTTCGATGATCGCGACCAGCTCGCCCTGCGGGTTGATCGCATGCAGGGCCTGCGCGATGGTGGCCAGCGCGGCGGCATCTTCTGCCTTGGGCACCAGCAGGCCGGCCAGCGTGGTGCCCGGCGGCAGCGCGCGCAGCCAGGCCAGGTCGGCGGCAAAGGACGGTGAGGCGCTGTCGTTGATGCGGACAAAGGCATTGGCCGCGGGCCGTCCGGCCAGCCACGCGGCGATCGCTTCGCGCGCGGCGGGCTTGGCGTCCGGATGGACCGCGTCCTCGAGGTCCAGGATCATCACATCGGGGCCGGCGGCCGCGGCCTTGTCGAAGCGTTCCGGCCGGTCGCCCGGCACGAACAGGTAGGTAACTGCAGTGGACATGTCTTGGTTCTCAGCCTGCGGCGGGCAGCCAGTCGTTGACGTTCGGGGCCTGCTCCAGCGCCCACACGCGCTGGATGATGGCGCGCATCTCGGCCTCGCTCGCGCCGTGGCGGAACGCGCCCAGCTGCAGCGCTTTCGCTTCCAGTTCCGGGCGCGACAGGGTGTTGTCGGGATCGCCCTTGGGCACGTCGACGCGCGCCGCCAGCGTGCGGCCGTCGGTGGTCGTGACGGTGACGCGGCCGATCCACTGGCGCGGGTAGGCGGCGTTGATCTCGGCATCCAGTTCCATGCCGACCTTGCCGCGGAAGGCGGTCACCTTCGGGTCCTGCAGCGCATGCTGCTCGAACTCGCCCAGGCCCGCATGGCCGTGCACGGCCACCAGCCCCAGCACCGTGCCCATCGAGAACTTGGCCTGGTGGATGGTGGTGGGGTTGACCACCGGGCCGAGCACATCGATGGCGCCCTGGTGCACGTGCGTGGTGACGCTGGCGACCTGGTCGGCGCTGATGCCTTCGCGCTGCATCAGCGCCTTGAGCGCATCGGCGGCCGGGTGCGTGTGGCGGCATGAGGCGAAGAACTTGAACGAGGTCTCGGCGGTGGCCCAGCGCGTGCCCAGGCCGTCGGTCAGGCAGGCGGGGTTGGCATCGCTCGACATGCCGGCAGCCATGCCCTGCGCGCCTTCCAGGATCTGCTTCGCGCCGGTGAAGCCGGCCCGCGCGAGCCAGGCCGACTGCAGGCCATCGGCAGCGGCCTTGGCGGTATGCAGCTGCTTGGAGTCGGCGGCGTCGCGCAGGAATTCCCACAGGCCCGCGGCCTGCGTGCCGGCCGAGCCCAGTGCCTGGTTGATGCCTTCGGCATCCAGGCCGTAGAGCTTGGCCACGGCCGCGGCGGCGGCCAGGGTGCCCACCGTGCCGGTAGTGTGGAACACGCGGTAGTGCGAACGGCCCATGAATTCGCCGATGCGGATGCCGGCCTCATAACCGGCGATCGAGGCCAGCAGCACTTCGGCGCCGGTCTTGCCCTCGGCCTGCGCGGCTGCCACCACGGCAGGGAACACCACCGCGGCCGGGTGCAGCACCGAGCTGTTGTGCACGTCGTCCTGCTCGACCACGTGCGAGGAGGCGCCGTTGATCAGCGCGGCAAAGTAGGGCGAGGTGCGACGGCGGTCCACCAGCACTTCGGCGCCGCCTTGCGCCGGGCCCATGGCCGCGGCGAACTCCTGCAGCTTGCGCACGGCGGGGGCATCCTTGCCGGCGATGGCCGAGGCGATCCAGTCCAGGAACAGGTCCTTGGTGCGCTCGATTACCGGCGCGGGCACGTCGGCCAGCTTGAGGTCGGCCAGGAAGTCGCAAAGCTGGCGGGTGGGGTAGGTGGTGTCTGCGGGTTGGCTCATGCCGGCTCCGGAGATTGAGTTGGGGCTTGCGGAAAAAGGAAAAGGCGCCCGGTCTTCCCGGGCGCCGGCATTGGTTCAGATGGTCTGCTGGTCCGCCAGCGCGGCGATGTCGCTGTCGGCGTAGCCGAGCTCGGCCAGGATCTGGCGGCTGTGCGCGCCCAGCGCGGGAACGTCGCCCATCACCGGCTCCACGCCCGACAGGTTGGCCGGCGGCAGCAGCGCGCCGATGGTGCCGCCGGGCACCGCGACTTCGCGCCAGCGGTTGCGGGCGGCCAGTTGCGGGTGGTTCCAGACGGCTTCGATATCGTTCATCGGTGCGTTGGCGATCTGGGCGGCGTCAAGCAGCGCCTCCGCCTGCGACACGGTCATCGCGGCAAAGCGCTGCTCGATGATTGCGGTCATCGCGGGGCGGTTCTTGACGCGGCCGGAGTTGGTGGCGAAGCGCTCATCCTGCAGCAGCTCGGGCTGCTCCAGCACCTTCTCGCAGAAGGCGCGCCATTCGCGCTCGTTCTGCAGGCCGAAGATCACGCTGCCGCCGTCGCCGGTGCGGTGCACGCCGTACGGCGCGATGGCCGGGTGCGAGGCGCCGAAGCGCGCCGGCGGCGTGCCGCCGTAGTGGCCGAAGTAGAGCGCGTAGCCCATCCATTCGGACAGCGCTTCAAGCATGGTGACTTCCACGCGCACGCCCTCGCCGGTGCGCCCGCGCTGCAGCAGCGCCGACAGGATGCCGGTATAGGCGTACATGCCGGCGGCGATGTCGGCAATCGAGATGCCCGCGCGCGAGGGCTCGTCGGGGCCGCCGGTGATGCCGATCAGGCCGGCCGCGGCCTGGATCAGCAGGTCATAGGCCTTCTTGTCGCGATAGGGGCCGGCATCGCCATAGCCCGAGATGTCGCACACGATCAGCTTGCCGTAGCGGGCATGCAGGGTGTCGAAGACCAGGCCCATGCGCGCGGCGGCGCCGGGGGCCAGGTTCTGCACCAGCACGTCGGCGTCGGCCAGCAGCTGGTGCAGCACCTTCTGCGCTGCTTCCTGCTTCAGGTCCAGCGTCAGGCTTTCCTTGCCGCGGTTGAGCCAGACGAAGTGCGAGGCCTGGCCATGCACGGTCTCGTCATAGCCTCGGGCAAAGTCGCCCGCGCCGGGGCGCTCGACCTTGATCACGCGCGCGCCCAGGTCGGCCAGCTGGCGCGTGGCGAAGGGCGCGGCCACGGCGTGCTCGAGCGAGACCACGCGGATGCCGTCGAGCGGGCGGATACCTTTGGGGGAATGGGACATGCAGGGGCCTTAGAACGAACGCGGCAGCTCGAGCACATGCTCGGCCACGTAGGACAGGATCAGGTTGGTCGAGATCGGCGCCACCTGGTACAGGCGCGTCTCGCGGAACTTGCGTTCGATGTCGTACTCGGCGGCAAAGCCGAAGCCGCCGTGCGTCTGCAGGCAGACGTTGGCCGCTTCCCATGAGGCGTCGGCGGCCAGCAGCTTCGAGATATTGGCTTCCTTGCCGCACGGCTTGCCGGCGTCGAACAATTGCGCGGCCTTGTAGCGCATCAGGCTGGCGGCCTCGACATTGATATACGAGCGCGCGATCGGGAACTGCACGGCCTGGTTCTGGCCGATCGGGCGGTCGAACACGATGCGGTCGCGCGCATAGTTGCTGGCGCGCTCGACAAACCAGTAGCCGTCGCCGATGCATTCGGCGGCGATCAGGATGCGCTCGGCGTTGAGGCCGTCAAGGATGTACTTCAGGCCCTTGCCTTCCTCGCCGATCAGGTTTTCGGCGGGGACTTCGAGGTTGTCGAAGAACAGCTCGTTGGTCTCGTGGTTGACCATGTTGCGGATTGGCTTGACCGTCAGGCCCTTGCCGATGGCATCGCGCAGGTCCACTACAAACACCGACAGGCCCTCGGACTTGCGCTTGACCTGGTCCAGCGGCGTGGTGCGCGCCAGCAGCAGCATCAGGTCCGAATGCTGCACGCGTGAAATCCATACCTTCTGGCCATTGACGATGTACTTGTCGCCCTGGCGCACCGCGGTGGTCTTGAGCTTGGTGGTGTCGGTGCCGGTGGTGGGCTCGGTCACGGCCATGGACTGCATGCGCAGCTCGCCCGAGGCGATGCCCGGCAGCCAGCGCTGTTTCTGCGCTTCGGAGCCGTGGCGCAGCAGGCAGCCCATCACGTACATCTGGCCGTGGCAGGCGCCGGAATTGCCGCCGCTGCGGTTGATTTCTTCCATGATGACCGAGGCCGCGGTCAGCGACAGGCCCGAGCCGCCATAGGCTTCGGGGATCAGCGCCGACAGCCAGCCTGCCTGGGTCAGCGCCTGGACAAAGGTCTCAGGAAAGGCGTTCTGCTCTTCCACCCGTTGCCAGTACGCCGAATCGAAGCCGGCGCAGAGGTCGCGCACCGCTTCGCGGATTTCGGGGTACAGCTGGTCTGGATCCTGATGTGCGTGCATGGGGTAGCCCCGCTCGGATTGAATGGGGCCATTATTCCCGAGCCCCCGGCACGCTGAAATTCGGATTTGCGAAAGAGCGGCTTAGGTGGGCCGGAAGCGGGGGGAGGCGGAAGCTGCATGCGGCGCCGGGGCGCCCGCAGTTGCGCAAGAGGCCGGTGCAGCGGCCTCTTGCGCGGGGATGGCCGGCAGGCCGGGCCTGGGAATCAGTGCATGAACAGCCAGATCAGGACCAGGATGAAGGCCGGGACGCCAAGTAGCCAGGCAAGGATATAGGGCATGGTGCAACTCCTGTCGATGACGGTAATCGGTGATTCCAATATAGGAATGCCGTCATGCCGGCACTGTCGGAAAGCTTCCGCTTGCGATGTAGGACGCAGCCGCAAGCGCCTGGCGGGCGGCCCGCGCGGTGTGGCGCGAGCGCCTTGCGGCCCGCTGGCCCGGTTGCCGGCAGGCCATCCCGTGCTACGCTCAGGTCTGTACCCAAGCACCCGGAGACGAGCCATGGACGGGGTCTGGTCCGAGATCTACAGTGTCTTGCGCGCCGAGTTCGCCGATGTGCCGGACGCTGGCGAGGCCACCCGCATCCTGGCACGCCTGTTCATGGCGGTGCTGCTGGGCGGCATGATCGGCTATCAGCGCGAGGCCTCCGGCAAGGCAGCGGGGCTGCGCACCCATATGCTGGTGGCGCTGGGCTCGGCGCTGTTCGTGCTGGTGCCGCTGCAGGCAGGGACGCCGCTGGCCGACATGAGCCGCGTGCTGCAGGGGCTGATTGCCGGCATCGGCTTCCTTGGCGCCGGCGCGATCCTGAAGCACAGCGACGAAGCCCACATCCAGGGCCTGACCACCGCGGCCAGCATCTGGATGGTCGCGGCCATCGGCGTGGCTGCCGGCCTGGGTCGCGATACCACCGCGGTGATCGCCACCATTTTCACGCTGGTCATCCTGCAGGTCCTGCAGCGCTGGAAATAGCGCACCCGCGCCCGGCGCATCCGGCACCCCGTGCCGCCCGGCGTGCGCCGGTCTGTTCGCTTGCCCGCCAATTTGCGTCATTTCCCACTGCAATGCGCGCCAGCGCACGCAGCCCGCGCGCGCTGCGCCCTATGCTGTGGCACAGGTTGCGCCGCGATCCACAGGCGCGGCCGTGGCAGAGCAGGGGGAGGCAGGCATGAAATCATCGATCCGTGACGACGCGGCGCTGGCCGCATTCGTGGGGCCGCGCTATGCGTACTACAGCCAGCGCTGGTCCCTGGCCGAGGCGCGCGGCGGCATGTCGTGGAACTGGGCGGCGTGCCTGCTGGGGCCGTTCTGGATGGCCTACCGGCGCATGTACTGGCAGGTGGGGGTCTATGCGCTGATCGTCTGCGCCGAACCGGTGCTGCACGCGCTGTTCGGGCTGAAGATGCCGCTGGCGGTCCGGCCGATGCTGTATGCGATGGCGCTGCTGCTGGGCATGTATGGCAACCAGATCTACCGCTGGCATGCCGAGGCGACCATCCGGCACCTGCGCGAGTACCATTTTTCACCGGAACTGGTGCACGACTCGCTGGCGCGCTGTGGCCGCACCAGCTGGCCCGGTGTGTTCGCCATGGGCCTGCTGCTGGCGGTGATGGTGGTGTCGCTGAGCCCGCTGGCGGGGCTGGTGGTGCAGGGCGGCGGGCTGGCCGCCGGCTGAACGGCCGACGACTTACACCGGCTCGCGCGCCGCGTCGACCAGGTACTGGATCAGGGTTTCGGCAAACTGGGGCAGTTCGCGGCCCGGGCGGCGCACCAGGCGCAACTCGCGCTTGGCCCATTCGTCTTCCAGCTGGATAAAGCGCAGCACCTTGCGGCTGGCGTAGCGGCGCGCGCAGCTGTTGGGCACGATGGCTATGCCCGCGCCGGCCTCGACCATGCGGCATACGGCATCGAAGCTGCCCACCTGGATGCGCAGGCTGATGCGCTTGCCCATGCCGCCGGCGATGCGGTCCAGGAACGACTGGATCGCGCTGAACTGGTTCAGGCCGACAAAGCGGCAGGTATCGAGCAGGTCGGCGAAATGCAGCCGCTTGAAGGCCGGCAGCGGGTGATTGACCGGTGCGATCACGATCAGTTCGTCGCTGCACAGGTGCATCGCGTCCAGGTCCTGGGTGGCGACTTCACCGGCCACGATGCCCAGGTCGGCGGCGCCGGCGCTGATCGCCGAGACGATTTCCTGCGACAGGTGCTCTTCCAGCTCGATGTCCACGTCCGGGTTCTCGCTCAGGAAGCGCGATACGCCGGTGGCCAGGAACGAGTTGGTGGCGGTGGTGTTGGCCAGCAGCCGCACCCGGCCCTTGACGCCCTTGGCATAGGGCCGCAGGTCGGCGTGCAGGCATTCCAGTTCGCGGAAGACCTCGCGCGCGTGGCGCAGCAGCGCATCGCCCGCCGGCGTCAGGCGCACGCCCTTGACCTGGCGGATCAGCAATTGTGCCTGGAACGCCTCTTCCAGCTGCTTGATCCGGGTGCTGGCCGCGGGCAGCGACAGGAAGCTGCGTTCGGCCGCGCGGGTCAGGTTCTCCGTCTCGCCGACGTTCAGGAAGAGGCGGAGGTCGGTTAGGTCGTAATGCATGGGCTTCCGTCAGGCCAAAGGCCAGTTTTGTGATTCGTGAATTCCAAAGTCTCGGCCGTCAATTTATCGTATCCACTGCGGCGTGGACATCCGGATTGACCGCATCGGCGGGCGATGCCCGCGGCGCAGGGGTGTTTCGCCGGGTTTGCGGTCGGTGACCGCACAAAAAGTATTCAGAGGAGCAACGCAATGAGCGGTTTGATGGCAGGCAAGGTCGCGCTGGTGACGGGCGCAGGTGGTGGAATCGGGCGCGGCATCGCGCTGGCACTGGCCGCCGCCGGCGCCAAGGTGGTGGTCAATGACCTCGGCGTGTCGATGACCGGCGAGGGCGGCGACGCTGGCCCCGCTCAGCGCGTGGTGGAGGAAATCCGCGCCGCCGGCGGTGAGGCCGTGGCCAATACCGACAGCGTCTCGACCTGGAACGGCGCCAATGCCATCGTGCAATGCGCGCTGGACAACTTCGGCCGCATCGACGCCGTGGTCAACAACGCCGGCAACCTGCGCGACCGCATGTTCTTCAAGATGAATGAAGAAGAATGGCGCTCGGTGATCGACGTGCACCTGCACGGCACCTTCTTCGTCAGCCGCGCCGCGGCCAACTACTTCAAGGACCAGGAGAGCGGCGCCTACGTGCACATGACCTCCACCTCCGGCCTGATCGGCAACCTGGGCCAGGCCAACTACTCGGCGGCCAAGCTGGGCATCGCCGCGCTGTCCAAGTCGATCGCGCTGGACATGCAGCGCTTCAACGTGCGCTCGAACTGCATCGCGCCGTTCGCCTGGAGCCGCATGACCAGCTCGATCCCGGCCGAAACCCCGGAAGAGAAGGCGCGCGTGGCCAAGCTGCAGAAGATGGAAGCCGGCAAGATCGCGCCGGTGGCGGTCTACCTTGCCAGCCCGGCCGCCAGCGAAGTCAACGGCCAGATCTTCGCGGTGCGTGCCAACGAGATCATCCTGATGAGCCAGCCGCGCCCGGTGCGCTCGGTGCACATGAGCGAAGGCTGGACGCCTGAAACCGTGGGCGAGATCGCCATGCCGGCCATGCGCAACAGCTTCTTCAAGCTGGAGCGTTCGCCCGACGTGATCAGCTGGGACCCGATCTGATGGCGGGCAGCCAGGCCCCGGCGCACGGCGCGCTTGCCGGCGTGCGGGTGCTGGACCTGTCGCGCATCCTGGCCGGTCCGTGGTGCGCGCAGAACCTGGCGGACCTGGGCGCCGAAGTCATCAAGGTGGAGCGGCCCGGCGCGGGCGACGACACCCGTTCGTGGGGGCCGCCCTGGCTGCCCGGCGCGGACGGGCAGCCGTCGCGCGATGCCACCTACTTTGCCGGCGCCAACCGCGGCAAGCAGTCGGTGACGCTGGATATCGCCAGCCCGCAAGGGCAGGAAATCGTGCGGCAACTGGCGGCGAAGTCGCAGATCGTGCTGGAGAACTACAAGGTCGGCGACCTGAAGCGCTACGGGCTGGACTATGAAAGCCTCAAGGCGATCAACCCGTCCATCGTCTACTGCTCGATCACGGGCTATGGCCAGACCGGGCCGAGCGCGCACAAGCCCGGCTATGACTTCATCTTCCAGGGCCTGGGCGGCCTGATGAGCGTCACCGGCGAGCGCGACGACCTGCCCGGCGGCGGGCCGCAGAAGGTGGGCGTGGCCGTGGTCGACATGCTTACCGGCATGTATGCCACGGTGGCCGTGCTGGCCGCGCTGCGCCACGCGGAGCGCACCGGCGAGGGCCAGCATATCGACATGGCGCTGCTCGATGCGGTGGTCGCGGTCGGCGCCACGCCGATCATCGCCCAGCGCGTGACCGGCAAGGCCATGCCGCGCTACGGCAACGCACACGCCAATATGGTGCCCTACCATGTGTTCGCCACCGCCGACGGCTACATGATCGTGGCGGCCGGCAACGACGGGCAGTGGCAGGCGTATTGCCGCGGCGTCGAGCGTCCCGACCTGGCCGCCGACGAGCGCTTTGCCACCGGCCCCGGCCGCATCATCCATCGCGACACGCTGGTGCCGCTGCTCGAGGCGCATATGCGCACGCGGCCGACGGCGCACTGGGTGCAGGCGCTGGAAGCGCAGGGCATCCCGTGCGGGCCGATCAACGACTACGGCCAGGTGCTGGAAGACCCGCAGGTGCGGCATCGCGAGCTGCAGGTCGACCTGGTGCGCGACGATGGCAGCCTGTGCCCGACCGTCAAGAGCCCGCTGCGGCTGTCCGCGACCCCGGTGCAATACGACGCACCGCCGCCGCGGCTGGGCGAGCATACCGGGCAGGTGCTGGAATCGGTGCTGGGTATGTCGGCCGAGCGCATCGCCAGGCTGCGCGAGCAAGGCGTGGTCTGACAGGAGGCGGGTGCCTGGCGGGAAGCTGCCGGGCACCTTCTTTCAGTTGCCCTGGCACGGCAGGCACCTGACACAAAGCCTCCCCATCGCCTAGGCTGTCTGGGTAGCGGCCCGAACCGTTATTCCCGGTTCCCCACAGGAGACAGCCATGAACGAAGAGACCTTCAACCTCAGCATCCGCAAGTTCCTGAAGGTGGTCGGCGTCAGCTCACAGCGCGAGATCGAACAGGCGATAGCCAGGGCCCTGGCCGACGGCACCATCGCCGGCAACGAGCACCTGCCGGTGTCGGTGACCCTGGAACTGGCGGGCGTCAAGCTCCAGGCGCGCTTCGAGGGTGAAATCCAGCTTGAGTAAGGCGGTCATGGCGGTGCTCGTTTTGGTTCTGTTTCTTGCGTGAAACGCCAAAAGGATGACCCCGCCCGGCCCTTTTGTTGCGCAATCTGATCCATCCGCAGTATGGGCGCGCAGGGCCCCTTCGCATATTCTTCCCGGAAACGTCGAACCAATGGGACCGGGGGGATACCATGGCTGGATGCAACGAGCGCATGCATTGCGCAGGCGGCGGGGTATGCGCAGGCCGTGCAACACGACTTGCGCAAGCGCGGGTTACACGCCACCGCACGGGTCACGGGCCGCTCTGAGGCGCGGGGGCCGTTGCCATGCATGCCGCCGCCACTGCACCCGCAAGGAACATCGAGGACACCGGCTGGAACCTGCCGGATCCGGCAGGTCGGCACGCGCGCCCCGATGATCCGCTGCTGGCGTGCCTGCTCTGGCTGGCCCGGCGCTTCCAGCGGCCAGTCGCGGCCGAAGCCCTGATTGCGGGCCTGCCGCTTGATTCGGATCGCCTGACCCCTGCCTTATTTCCACGCGCGGCCGCGCGCGCCGGCATGTCGGCCCGGCTGGTCAAGCGCCCGCTGGACGACATCCCGGACCTGGTGCTGCCCGCCATCCTGCTGCTCGACCAGGGCGAGGCCTGCGTATTGCTGCGCCGTGGCGACGAGGGCATGCTGCTGGTCTCGCAGCCGGAGTGGGGCGACGGCGAGCTGCCGGTCCGCCAGGAAGACCTGCTGGCCCGGTACACCGGCCATGCCATCTTCGCCCGGCCCGCACACCGCTTCGAGGCGGCCGGCGATGCCGGGCCGGCGTCGCCGCACGGATGGTTCTGGGGCGTGATGCGCCAGTCGTGGCCGCTCTATGGCGAGGTGCTGGTTGCCTCGCTGCTGCTCAGCCTGTTCGCGCTGGTCATGCCGCTGTTCACCATGAACGTCTATGACCGCGTGGTGCCGAATCATGCGCTGGAAACGCTGTGGGCGCTGGCCATCGGTGTGGGCCTGGTGCTTGGCTTCGAGCTGGTGATGCGCACGCTGCGGGGCTATTTTGTCGACGTGGCTGGCCGGCGCATCGATGTCACGGTCTCCGCGACGGTGTTCGAGAAGGTGCTGGGCATCGAGATGAAGGCGCGGCCGGCGTCGGTGGGCAGCCTGAGCAGCCAGCTGCATGAATTCGAGTCGGTGCGCGAGTTCCTGACCTCGGCCACCATCACGACCCTGGTCGACCTTCCGTTCGCCGCGGTCTTCATTGCGGCCATGTTCTGGGTCGGTGGCCCGCTGGCCTGGGTGCCGCTGCTGGCGGTGCCGCTGGTGATCGGCACCAGCCTGCTGCTGCAGGGGCCGCTGTCGCGCGCGGTACACGCCAGCAGCGCCTGCGCGGCCCAGCGCCAGGCCGCACTGGTCGAAACCCTGGTGGGGCTGGAGACCATCAAGACCAGCGGTGCCGAAGGTGGGGCCCAGCGCAAATGGGAGCAGGTGGTCGGGCAGATGGCGCAACTGGGACTGCGGGCGCGGCTGCTCTCCGCCTGCGTGATCAACCTCTCGCTGTTCGCCCAGCAGGCCGCCACGCTGGTGGTGGTGGTGATGGGCGTCTACCTGATCGCCGACGACCGGCTGACCACGGGCGGCCTGATTGCCTGCACCATCCTTGCCGGCCGGGCGCTGGCGCCGCTCTCGCAAGTAGCCGGGCTGACCACCCGCTATCACCAGGCGCGCACCGCGCTAGCCGGCATCGACCGCATGATGGCGCTGCCCGTCGAGCGCCCGCCCGGCAAGCATTTCCTGCACCGTCCGCCGCTGCGCGGCGAGATCGAGTTCCGGCAGGTCAGCTTTCGCTATCCGGGCCGTGACATCGCGGCTCTGGATGGGGTCTCGTTCCGCATTGCCAGCGGCGAGCGGGTTGGCCTGATCGGCCGCATCGGTTCAGGCAAGACCACCATCGAGAAGCTGATCCTCGGCCTGTACGCACCGGATGCCGGCAGCGTGCTGGTCGATGGCGCGGAGGTGCGCCAGCTGGACCCGGCCGCGTTGCGGCGCGACATCGGCTATGTGCCGCAGGACGTGATGCTGTTCAGCGGGACGCTGCGCGACAACATCGTGATGGGCGCCCCGTACGCCGACGACGAAGCCGTGCTGCGCGCGGCGCGCCTGGGCGGCGTGAGCGACTTTGTCGATCGCCTGCCGGACGGCTATGACCTGCGCCTGGGCGAGCGCGGCGAAGGCCTGTCGGGCGGCCAGCGCCAGGCCATTGCCATTGCCCGTGCCGAGTTGCTGCAGCCGCCGCTGCTGCTGCTCGACGAACCCAGCAGTGCCATGGACAACCGCACCGAGGAGCAGTTCAAGGCGCGCCTGGCCTCGGCACTGGGCGGGCGCACGCTGATCCTGGTCACGCATCGCGGCTCGCTGCTCAGCCTGGTCGATCGCCTGATCGTGATGGACCAGGGCCGCATCGTCGCCGATGGCCCCAAGGCCGAAGTCCTGAACGCGCTTGCGGGGAGGAAGCTCCATGTCGCTTCAGCCTGATCCGCAACGCGTGGGGCCAGTGCGGCGCCTGATCGCCGCGCTGAGGCCGCGTGCCGACGACACCGCCTTCATGTGCGAGCGCGATGCGGCCGCGCTGGCGCAACCGCGCTATTTCACGCACTGGATCCTCTGGTCCGCCCTGGTCTTCGTGCTGGTGGCGCTGGCCTGGGCCGCGCTGGCGCGGGTGGACGAGGTGGCCGTGGGCGAGGGCAAGGTGATCCCGTCGAGCCAGGTGCAGGTGGTGCAGAACCTCGAAGGCGGGATCATCGCCGAGATCATGGTGCGGCCGGGGCAGGTGGTGAACAAGGACCAGCCGCTGATGCGCATCGACGATACCCGCTTCACGGCTTCATACCAGGAAGGCCGCACCAGGGACGATGCGCTGGTGGCACGCATTGCGCGCCTGAGCGCCGAGGCCGACGGCACGGCGTTCGTGGCGAGCGCGCCGGCCGATGCCGAGGGCCGCCGCTTCGTGTCCGAGGAGCGCGCGCTGTTCGAGTCGCGCAAGCGCGCGTTCGATGCCAATCTCGCCGTGCTGCGCCAGCAGTCAGAGCAACGGCGGCAGGAGCTGACCGAGAAGCGCTCGCGCGAGCAGCAACTGCGGCAGAGCCATCGGCTGGTGGCGCAGGAGCTGGCCATGATGCGCCCGATGGTGGCGCAGGGCGTGGTGTCCGAGGTCGACCTGCTGCGGCTGGAGCGCCAGGCCAATGACCTGAAAGGCGAACTCGAGGCCGCGCGGCTCGCTATGCCGCGCCTGGAGGCCGCCTACCGCGAGAGCCAGCAGAAGGCGGACGAACTGGGCACGCATTATCGCGCCGAGGCCATGAAGGAGCTCAACCAGGCCAAGGCCGAACAGGCAGCGCAGAGCGCCACCAACACGGCGCTGCAGGACCGCGTCGACCGCACCCTGGTACGCGCGCCGCTTGCGGGCGTCATCAAGCAGATCAGGATCAATACCGTGGGCGGCGTGGTGCAGCCCGGCATGGACCTGCTGGAGATCGTCCCGCTGGAAGACACGCTGCTGGTGGAGGCGCGCGTGCGGCCAGCCGACATTGCCTTCCTGCGGCCAGGCCAGCCGGCGGTGGTCAAGCTGTCGGCCTACGACTTCTCGGTCTATGGCGGCTTTCCCGGCACCGTGGAACATATCAGCGCCGATACGCTGACACCGGAACGCCCGGGCGAGCGCCCAGAAAGCTACTACCTGGTGCGCGTGCGCACGCGCGACAACCGGCCAGGCGGCAGTGCCGTGCAGGTGCCCATCCTGCCCGGCATGGTGGCCACGGTCGATGTGCTGACCGGGCAGAAGACGGTGCTCCATTACCTGCTCAAGCCCATCATCAAGACCAGGGAACTGGCGTTCCGGGAACGATAAGAACGGGCGGATTGCCCACGACGATAACAAGCAAGGCATGGCCGGCAGGCCGGCATTCAGGACGGAGAGTAATCATGTCAACCCTGACAGGCAGCAACGGCAGCGACAGCATCAGCGGCACCACGTCCGCCGACACCATCCTGAGCGGCAATGGCAGTGACTACGTCAGCGCCGGCGATGGCAACGACTATGTCGATGCCGGCAACGGCGACGATATCGTCGAAGGCGGCAGCGGCGACGACACGCTGCTGGGCGCCAACGGCAAGGACCGGGTCTTCGGCGGGCTCGGCAACGACAACTTGTCGGGGGGCAACGGCACCGACGCGGTCTATGGCGGCAGCGGCGATGACGTGATCGGCAGCATCGACGGCTCGTCGGCGCTTTACACCGGCGACAATGGCGGCGATACGCTGTACGGCGACGGCTACGACAGCTACGCCGACTACCTGCTCGGTGCCGGCCATGAGTCGGCCCGGCCGGGTAACGACCGCATCTATGGCGGCAACGGCGACGACCTGATCTACGGGGACAACGGTAACCATGCCGCCCTGGGCGGCGACGACATCATCGCCGGTGCCAACGGCAAGGACACCATCTACGGTGAAGGCGGCAACGACAAGATCGCCGGCGGGGCAGGCGGCGACACCCTGAGCGGCGGCTGCGGCGCTGACGTCTTTGTCTATAACGCTGTCTCCGACTCCACCGCGGCCGGCATGGATGTGATCACCGACTTCCGGCAGGGTCCGGACCACCTCGACTTGCGGCCCGTGCTGGGCGACACTGGCTTTGAATGGGGTGGCCGCCAGCCCACGGCCCACGGAGCCTGGTTCCAGCAATCGGGGGGCAATACCTATGTCTACGTGGATGTCGACGGCAATCCCGCCACGGCGGAAATGGTCATCAAGCTCAATGGCCTGCACGAACTGACCAAGTCGGACTTCGCCGGCTACGACAACCATGCGCCAACGGCAATGGCCGATACCCACGCGATCGGCGAGGACAACTCTCCGAACCCGATCACCGGCAATGTGCTGTCGAACGACAGCGACGTCGATGCGGGCAACGTACTGGCCGTGGCCAATCCCGGCACCTATGCCGGCCAGTATGGCACGCTGACGCTCCACGCCGACGGCAGCTACAGCTATGCGCTGGACAACGGCAATGGCCAGGTGCAGGCATTGCGGCAGGGCCAGCAAGTCCAGGACACGTTCAACTATGAGGTGTCCGACGGGCAGGCCGGCGCGGCTTCATCGCTGAGTATCCGGATTACCGGTGCCAACGATGGAGCCACGATCACGGCCTCGGCCAGCGAGGACAAGGCGGTGACCGAAGCCGGTGGCGCAGGCAATGCCGATCCGGGCGACGCATCCGCCAGCGGCAAGCTGACGGTCACCGACGTCGATACCGGTGAAGCACTCTTTGCCGCGGTGCCGCCGGAGAGCCTGGCGGGGCATTACGGCACCTTCAGCTTCAACAGCAATACCGGCGCCTGGAGCTATACGCT
>NZ_JFJW01000076.1:87919-97910 GCF_000611125.1 Cupriavidus sp. SK-4 | reverse complement strand
GCGAGCTGGCGCGTTCGGCGAGCCGCGGCACCAGCTTGTCGGCGACATCGCCGACTGCCACCGCCACCGAGATCGCCATGCAGCGTTCGCCGGCAGAACCATACGCGGCACCGATCAGCGCATCGACCGCCTGGTCCAGATCGGCATCCGGCATCACCACCAGGTGGTTCTTGGCGCCGCCCAATGCCTGCACGCGCTTGCCGTGCTTGGTCCCTTCCGTATAGATGTACTCCGCAATCGGCGTCGAACCAACGAACGACAGCGCCTGCACATCCGGATGCGCAAGCAGCGCGTCCACGGCTCCCTTGTCACCCTGTACCACGTTGAACACGCCATCGGGCAAACCAGCCTGGCGCAGCAGGTCGGCAATCAGCAGGCTCGGCGACGGATCGCGCTCCGACGGCTTCAGTACGAAGGTATTGCCGCAGGCGATCGCCACCGGGAACATCCACATCGGCACCATCACCGGGAAGTTGAACGGCGTGATGCCGGCCACCACGCCCAGCGGCTGGCGCAGGTTCCAGTTGTCGATGCCGCCGCCGATGTTGTCGGTGAAGTCGGTCTTGAGCAGGTTGGGGATGCCGCAGGCAAATTCCACCACCTCGATGCCGCGCGTGACTTCGCCCTTGGCGTCGGAGAACACCTTGCCGTGCTCGCGCGTGATCAGCGCGGCCAGGTCGTCGTGGTGCTGGTCGAGCAGTTCCTTGAACTTGAACAGGATGCGCGCGCGGCGCAGCGGCGGGGTGTCGGCCCAGGCGGGGAACGCGGCATGGGCGGCGGCGACGGCATCGGCCACATCCTGCGCGGTGCCTAGCGCCACGCGTGCTGCGACTTCGCCGGTGGCGGGGTTGAATACGTCCGCCAGGCGCTGGCCGCCGGCGCGGCGCACGGCGCCGCCGATGAAATGGTGGATCTCGGCCAGTTGCCGGTTTTCTGCGATGCTCACTTGGGATTTCCTTCGATTGCCGCGGCACGCAAGTCAGCGCGCGCCCCGGCGTGCAATCAGGGAGGCCGGACCCGCGGGTCCGGCGGCAATGCAATGCGGCGCGCGCCGCTTACTTGATGTCCTGCAGCGCCTTCTTCACCGTATCGAACATCTCGCCGATCTGCGCTTCAGAGATGATCAGCGGCGGCGAGAACGCCAGGATGTCGCCGGTGTAGCGCACCAGCACGCCGAGCTCCAGGCACTTCAGGAAGGCCTCATACGCGCGCGCGCCGGGCTGGCCGGGACGCGGCTCCAGCTCGATGCCGGCGACCAGGCCGTAGTTGCGGATGTCCTTCACGTGCGGCGCGCTGCGTACGCCGTGCACCGCGGCTTCAAACACCGGCGCCAGTTCGGCGGCGCGGCCGAACAGGTTTTCGCGCTGGTACAGGTCGAGGGTGGCAATGGTGGCAGCCGCGGCCAACGGGTGGCCGGAGTAGGTGTAGCCATGCAGCAGCTCGATCGCGCCTGGCGCGGCCGAATTGACCACCGTGTCATGCACTTCGCGGCGCACGGCGACGGCGCCCATCGGCACCGCGGCGTTGTTGATCGCCTTGGCCATGGTGATCAGGTCCGGCGTGACCTTGAAGCGCTCGGCCGCGGTGGCGGCGCCCAGGCGGCCAAAGGCGGTGATGACCTCGTCGAAGATCAGCAGGATGCCGTGCTTGCTGGTGATTTCACGCAGCTTTTCCAGGTAGCCGACCGGCGGCACCAGCACGCCGGCGGATCCGGCCAGCGGCTCGACGATCACGGCGGCAACGTTGGACGGATCATGCAGCGCCAGGATGCGCTCCAGCTCGTCGGCCAGGTGCGCGCCCCATTGCGGCTGGCCCTTGGTGAACGCTGCCTCGGCGATATTCAGCGTGGCCGGCAGGTGGTCGGTGCCCGGCATCAGGTTGGCCGAGAACGCCTTGCGGTTGGGGCCGATGCCGCCCACCGCCATGCCGCCGAAGCCCACGCCGTGGTAGCCGCGCTCGCGGCCGATAAAACGCGTGCGCTGGCCTTCGCCGCGTGCACGGTGGTAGGCCAGCGCGATCTTCAGCGCGGTGTCGACCGACTCCGAGCCCGAGTTGGTGAAGAAGATACGGTCCAGGCCCTGCGGCATGATCGCGGCCACCTTGGTGGCAGCTTCGAACGACAGCGGATGGCCCATCTGGAACGGCGGCGCATAGTCCAGCGTGGCGGCCTGGCGCGCTACCGCCTCGGCGATTTCCTTGCGGCAGTGGCCGGCGGCCACGCACCACAGGCCGGCGCAACCGTCCAGGATCTGGCGGCCGTCGTGGGTGGTGTAGTACATGCCGCTGGCCGACGCCAGCAGGCGCGGCGCCGCCTTGTACTGGCGGTTGGCGGTGAAGGGCATCCACAGGGCATCGAGATCGGGAATCACGGTCTTGGCGGCGTCCATACGTCCTCCTAGGGGGAATCGGGTCGGATTGGCGGGTAGCACGCTGGCTGGCAGCGCGTCGGCAATGAGGGCCACTCTACCGGCGGCGTCTGGCCGACAAAATATACAGTCCGGACAAGACTGCCTTACCGTGCAGTTTGAACACGCCAAACCGTACAGGCAAGCGCCATCGGGGTGCCGCCAGCCCGCCGTCGTGCCACGACCCGCGCTGGACCGCGGCGCATCACCCCACGCTGCACTGCGGCAAATTTCGCGTTATGGAAAGCCACCGCAGCCTGGCTTGCGTCCAGCCGCTAAACTGTACAGGTTCACGCCTGCCCGAGTGCCTGATGCTGACCCTGAACCTGACCCGCAGCCGCCGCGACGGCGACACCCTGACCGAGCAGATCGTCGCCGGCATCGCCGCGCTGGTTGAGCAGCGCGCGCTGCGCGCCGGCACCGCCCTGCCCTCGGTGCGCCGCTTTGCGCAGCACCATCACGTCAGCACCTTCACCGTGGCCGAGGCCTACGGCCGGCTGACCGCGCTTGGCTACCTGGCGGCACGCCCGGGCTCGGGCTATACCGTGGCGCACCGCCATGCCCCGGCCGGGCACGCGCGCGCGCCGCATTGGGAGTCGCCGGGACTGAACGCGGCGTGGCTGCTGTCGGATGTGTTCGCCGACCACTCGGTGCCGATCAAGGCCGGCGCCGGCTGGCTGCCCGGCGACTGGCTCAACGAGGAAGGGCTGCACCAGGCCATGCGCGCCTCGGCGCGCGTGCCGGCGGCGCAGCTGTCGGGCTACGGCCACCCATACGGCTTTGCACCGCTGCGCGAGCATATCGCCACCGGCCTGGGCCAGTACGGCATCCCGCTGCAGGCGCAGCAGGTGGTACTGACGCAGGGCGCCACGCAGGCGCTGGACCTGGTGGTGCGCACGCTGCTGCGTGCCGGCGATACGGTGCTGGTGGAATCGCCCTGCTACTGCAACCTCTTGCAGATCCTGCGGCTGGCGGGGCTGCGCGTGGTGGGCGTGCCGCGCTCGGCGGCGGGGCTGGATACCGACGCGTTGGACGATGCCATTCGCGCCCATGCCCCGCGCGCGCTCTTTATCAATACCGTGCTGCAGAACCCGACCGGCGCCAGCCTGAGCAGCATGAACGCCTTCCGCGTGCTGCAGCTGGCCGAGCAGCACCGGCTGCTGGTGGTCGAGGACGATATCTACCGCGAGCTGGCGCCGGCAGGCTCGCCGATGCTGGCGGCCATGGACGGGCTGTCGCAGGTGGTCTACATCAACGGCTTTTCCAAGACCATCACGCCGTCGCTGCGGGTCGGCTATCTGGCCGCCAGCCCCGACCTGGCCAAGGCCTTCGCACGCACCAAGATGGCGGTCGGCCTGACCTCGTCGGAAGTGACCGAGCGGCTGGTCTACTCGGTGCTGACCAGCGGCCACTACGGCCGCCACGTCGCGGCGCTGGCCGAGCGGCTGCGCGCACAGCAGGATCGCGTGACGGAAAAGATGGAAGCCCACGGGCTGGAGGTGCTGCTGCGCCCGGAGGGCGGGATGTTCGCCTGGGCGCGCCTGAACGAGGCGGCACAGGCGCGGCTGCAGGCCAGCCGCCGCGGCGAGCCGCTGCACGGCAACCGCCTAGCCACGCTGGCGCTGGAGCATGGCATCTGGCTGGCGCCAGGGTCGTATTTCGAGCCGGACGAGACCGATTCGCCGTGGATACGATTCAATGTGGCCACCGGCGATGCGCCACAGCTGTGGCAGTTCTTCGACCGTCTGGCGCAGGCACCGCGCGCGGCGTAGCACCCGCGCAGGACGGAGCGGTCAGCTCCAGAGGCGCTCGACGAGCCAGCCCGCGGTGGCGCAGAGTCCCAGCCAGGCGGTCAGGCAGATTGCGATAAATCGATAGCTCATCTCGGAATGGACAACAAAGTCGTGAAGGCAGTGTGAATTTTTCGTTGAATCATACATCCATTCATGAATGTATGTAAGGACAGCGTGGATTCCCCGCTGACTGCCAGGGTCTATTTGTGTACCGCAGGGAGCACACGAAGTACGCGCCAGCTGGCCCTGCAGCCGTCAGGGACGCGGCCGCCGAAGTGCCGGGGCTCTGCTACCCTTGTGCCTGCATTGCCCCACGCGGGGTGACGATTTCAGCTCTCAAGCGCTCAGCAGAACCAGACCATGCATAGCCACGACCTGTCCGCCTGGACCCACAGCCACGCGTTCGACGCCGGCAACCGCGCCGCCGAACGCGGCACGCGCCTGGTGATGGCAATCACCGCCGCCACCATGGTGGTAGAGATCGCCGCCGGCCTTTGGTTCAACTCGATGGCGCTGCTGGCCGATGGCTGGCACATGAGCTCGCACGCGCTGGCCATTGGCCTGTCTGCCTTCGCTTACGCCGCCGCGCGCCGCTACGCCGGCGACCGGCGCTTTGCCTTCGGCACGTGGAAGATCGAGGTGCTGGCCGGCTTTGCCAGCGCGGTGTTCCTGCTTGGCATCGCGGCGCTGATGGCGGCCGGCTCGGTCGAGCGGCTGCTCAGCCCGCAGGACATCCACTACCGCGAGGCCATGGCCGTGACCGCGCTCGGCCTGCTGGTCAACCTGGGCTGCGCGCTGATCCTGGGCGGCCATGCGCACGGGCACGACCACGGGCACGACCATGGCCACCATCACCACGGCCATGATCACGGTCACGGCCACCACCACGACATCAACCTGCGCGCCGCCTACGTGCATGTGCTGGCCGACGCCGCGACCTCGGTACTGGCGATGGTCGCGCTGGCCGGCGGCTGGTGGCTGGGCTGGGCGTGGCTGGATCCGGTGATGGGTCTGGTGGGCGCCGCGCTGGTCGGCAGGTGGGCCGTCGGGCTGCTGCGCCAGAGCGGCGCCGTGCTGCTGGACCGCGAGATGGACCATCCGGTGGTGGACGAAGTGCGCGAGGTGCTGGCGGGCCTGGACCCTGCCGACGCCAACGGCGAGGAGCGCACCAGTGTGACCGACCTGCATGTCTGGCGCGTGGGCCGGCAGCAGTTTGCCTGCATCGCCTGCCTGGTCACGCACGATCCGGCGCTGACCCCGCAGCGCGTGCGCGAGGCACTATCCGTGCATGAAGAACTGGTGCACGTGACGGTGGAGATCAGCCGTTGCGAGGGCTCGCACTGAGGCGTGCCATCGGTGCATGCGGGTTCAGTCCAGCTCGCACCACATGCATAGCGGCGGCGTATCGGTATGGCGGTGGAATTCGCTCGATGACATGACCTCGGCCGGCAGCTTCGCGGCCGGCACCAGCGTAAAACCGTAGCGCGCGAAATAGCTCGGGCAGCTCGAGGCCAGCAGCACCGCACGCCGCGCGCCATTGGCGCGTGCGCGCATCAGCGCGGCGCGCACCACATGCGTGGCCACGCCCTGGTCGCGGTGTTCCGGCAATACGGCAACGCTGCGGATCACCACAGTCTCGCCGAAACGCTCGCCGGCAGCGCAGGCAATGATCTGCGATCCAAGGATGGCAACGTGGAAGTGCTCGAGCAAGCGGGCCACATCGTCCACGGGCAGGCCACAGCGTTCCAGCACGCTGCCCACGGCTGGCGCGTCCGAGGGCATGGCCGCGCGGATCCGCAAGTCCTTGATCATCTGGAGCCTCTCTTTTTCACATCACCTCGCGACGGGGACACCATGGAAGCCCGGACATGGTTGTGCCGCCATCCGGCGGCACGGGTTGCACGCAGGCCATGTGGCCTGTCAGGCAACATTACCCGATTCGGTGGCATTGTTCTATTGGGGAAAGTAACGGAAAAAGGGGGGTGAAATGGCCCGCGCCATCGCGGCAATTACGCGCACCACGGCATGGCTGCCGTGCATGACGGGTCACTGTGACGGGCGCATGAAAATCGGGGAAATTGCGCGGGCGCGCGCAAGACTGTCCGGCAACTTGTGCCAGGCAAGAAAAAACTGGAGGCGGGGATACGGAATCGAACCGTCGTGTACGGCTTTGCAGGCCGTTGCATCACCACTCTGCCACCCCGCCGCTGACGCCGCGTCTGTGCGACGCTACGTGCTGCGGGCCGCAGTGTAGCGGGAAATGGAAATCTTTGCAGGAGACGGGGCCGGCCCCTAACCCATCGCGGACTGGATGTAGTTCTGCAGCCCGACCTTGTTCACCAGTTCCAGCTGCGCCTCGAGCCAGTCGATATGTTCCTCGGTGTCAGCCAGGATATCGACCACGATCTCGCGCGAGACATAATCGCCGACCGACTCAAAAAATTTGATCGCTTCCTTGCAGCTGGCCTGCGACACCTGTTCGAGCTTCAGGTCGCAGCCGAGCATCTCCTCGGTGTTCTCGCCGACCAGCAGCTTGTCCAGGTCCTGCAGGTTGGGCAGGCCATCGAGCAACAGGATGCGCTCGATCAGCTTGTCCGCGTGCTTCATTTCCTCGATCGATTCCTCGTACTCGTGCTTGCCCAGCGCACCGAGCCCCCAATGCCGGTACATGCGGGCATGCAGGAAATACTGGTTGATCGCGGTCAACTCATGGCGGAGCTGGCCATTGAGCAACTGGATCACCTTCTTGTCGCTTTTCATGACTGCCCCCAACGACCCCTCGAAACTGATGGACCCACTCTCATTTTCGTAATCACGAAAACCCCGCAGTGATTATCCCGCCGCGAACTTCATGGTAGTCCGGCAAGAGCGGACATCAAGCAAATTCGGCCTCGCTGCCGCGTTTTCGCCGGGTCTTCACGCGCCATTGCGGATGCGAATGCCAATGGTTTCCATTCGATTTTCAAAAGCGCTTCGCGCGGCATTGTGCAAACAGAAAAGCGGGCGCACACGGCAATTGCCGCGCCGCCCGCCATCGGGAGCCAGCCGTGAAAATCAGTCGAGCTTCGCGCCCGAATCCGCCACCAGCGTCTTCAGCACCGGCCAGTCGCGCGCATACAGCGCCTGCGCCTCGGCCGGCGAGCTGCCCACCGTGCGCAGCCCCAGCGCGACCAGTCGCTCCTGCATATCGGGCGCCTGCAGGATGGCGCGCACTTCGCCTTCAAGCCTGGCGAGAATCGGCGCGGGCACGCCCACCGGCGCCACCAGGCCGATCCAGCCGACGGTCTTGAAGGCGCTGTCCTGCATGCCGGACTCAGCGAAGGTGGGCATGTCGGGCAACGCGCTGCTGCGCTGCGTGCCGGTCACCGCCAGCGCCTTGAGCTTGCCGCTCTGGATATAGGGCTTGGCGGTCAGGATGCTGGCAAAGCCGAACTGCACCTGCCCGCCCAGGAGGTCCTGCATCATCGGCGCCTCGCCCTTGTAGGGCACGTGCGTGGCCTGGCCGTGCACCAGCTTGCTGTAGTAGGCGCCGCTCAGGTGCGACAGCGAACCCACGCCCCACGAGGCATAGCTGAGCTTGCCCGGCCGGCTGCGCGCGTATTCGCCCAGTTCACGCACGGTGCGCGCCGGCACCGACGGATGGGCCACCAGCACCAGCTGCGCATCGGCCAGCACGCTGATCATGGTCAGGTCCTTGCGCGGGTCGTAGGGCAGTTTCTGGTACAGGAACTGGTTGGTCAGCACCGACTGCGTCAGGGTCATCAACAGCGTGTAGCCATCCGGCGCGGCCTTGGCCACGGCGTCGGTGCCGATGATGCCCGAGGCGCCCGCCTTGTTGTCCACCACCACGGGCTGGCCCAGGCGCTTGCTGAGTTTTTCGCCCATGGCACGGGCGATGGTGTCGGTGCCGCCGCCGGCCACATAAGGCACCACGATGCGGATCGGTTTGGCGGGATAGGTCTGTGCCGCGGCGGGCAGGGCCAGGCTGAGCGAAAGCCCGCCAGTCAGCCCGCCAGCGGCCAGCGCGAGCCATGCGCGTCGGTTCATGTCGTCTCCAGATCGTCTTTATGGTTTTGGAGGACAACGTTAGCGGGCTTGAGAAATTACGTCCAATGCAATATTTTTCAGTTTTTGATGCAAAAATGATTAATTCATGGGGCTAAGGCAGCTGCATCACTTCGTCACGCTGGTCGAGCAAGGCAGTTTTGCCCGTGCCGCCGGCGCCCTGCACCTGTCGCAGCCGGCGCTCACCCGCAGCATCCAGGCACTGGAAGCGGACCTGGGGCCGCTGATCGACCGCAGCTACGGCAAGGTGCGGCCAACCGCCGCCGGAATGCTGGCGCTCGAACGCGCGCGCCGCATGCTGCGCGAACAGCGCGAGTTGCGGCGCGACCTGCAACTGCTGGAGGAAGTGGAGATCGGCACGATCCGCGCGGGCTTCGGCCCGTTTGCCGCATCGTTCCTGCTCGATCCGGTGCTTGAGGCGCTGGTGCGGCGCTACCCGCATCTGCGCATCGACCTGGAGACCGCGGACACGCCGGCCATGCGGCGTTCGCTCGAAGCGGAACGCCTCGATGTCTTTGTCGGCGAAAGCCGCAGCCTGGCGGAACTGACGCATCTGCAGATTGACCGGCTGCCGGCGCTGGAAACGGCATTCTTCGTGCGCAGCGGGCATCCGCTGGCGCGGCAGTGCGAAGTCAACCTGGCCGAGCTGCGCGCCTATCCGGTGGCAGGGACGCGGCTGCCGGCGCATATCCTGCGCTTCTTCCGGCAGGCACTGCATGAAGCCAGCGGTGGCAGCGGCCCGGTCCCCGAGGACGCGCCCGGGCTGATGACCGTCACCTGCAACGACATGCACGCGCTGCGCTCGCTGCTGCTGGCCGTCGATGCCGTGGCGCTGGTACCCGTGGCGATGATGGCCGAGGCCTGCGCGCAAGGCATGGCCGTGGCCCTGCCGATGCACCCGCCAACCGAGCTGAGGGCGCAGTATGGGATCGTGTCGCTGGCCGGGCGCTCACCGTCACCGGCCATGCGCGTCTTCGCGGCGCTGGTGCATGAAGCGGTGGCGCAAGCCAGCGGCGATGCCGGGCGGTAGGCCCGGGTCATAGCCCGGGCGTTGGGGATTCAGCCAGCTGCCACCGCGGGCTGCCCCGCTTCGGCACGCGACGGCAGGTGCGCGGCCAGCCGGCGGCGCGAGCGCTCAGGGTTGACCACGTACAGGCCGGCCAGCGACGCCACTACCATGATCGCGCCGCAGACGGCCAGGCCCAGCTCGAAACCGCGTGCCCCAGGGACGTTCTGCACCAGCACACCCGTGACCAGCGGCGCCAGCACGCCGGCCAGCGACGACACCGACGCATCGATGGCGAGGATCGCACCGCGCTGCCCCGCCGGCACCACCTCGGCCAGCATCGCAGGACCCAGCGAATAGATCGCCGGCGCGCACACGCAGGCCACTACCAGCAGGCCCACCCGCATGGCCGGCGTGGTGTCCGGCCACAGCAGCAACAGGAAGAAGCCGCCGGCCAGCAGCAGCATGCCGGCCGAGACCCGCCCGCGCGCCACCCGCGACGACACGCCGCGCGCCAGCAGTCGTTCAGAGAACCAGGCAATGGCCAGCGTCAACGGCAGGTTGGTGCCGATGATCAGCGCGAACAGCTTGCCGCTGACGGCGTGGTCGAAGCCCAGCCCGCTTTGCAGGTAGGCCGGGATCCAGGTCAGGCACAGCGCCAGGCCCCAATACGCCGCCAGCCGCAGCGCAAAGCAGCCGAGCACCGTGGGATCGCTCAGCAA
>NZ_JFJW01000076.1:84340-87900 GCF_000611125.1 Cupriavidus sp. SK-4 | reverse complement strand
GGGGGGGGGGGGGGGGGGGGGGGGGGCCGCGGGGGCGTGGGGGGCATCGTGCCCCGCCGGGCGTTCGTCGAGCGTCCCTTCGCGCCCGAGCGCCAGCCAGGCCACGGCCCACAGCACGCCCAGCGCCGCCAGCACGTAGAAGTTGGCGCGCCAGCCCCAATGCACGGCAACCGCCGGGATCAGGAAGCCCGCCAGCACGATGCCGATCCCGGCCCCCTGCGTCAGCACCGCAACGGGCAGGTTGCGCCGGCGGTCCGGAAACCACTTGTAGCAGGCGTGGATCGCCACCGGCGCAGCCGGCCCTTCCATGAAACCCAGCAGGATGCGCGAGACGATCAGCACCGCCAGGCTGGACGACAGCGCCAGCGGGATCTGGCACAGCGACCATGCCAGCGCCATGCAGACCAGCAGCCGCGAGGTCGGCGTGCGGTTGGCAAGAAAGCCGCCCAGCACGCCAGACACCGCGAACAGCCAGAAGAAGCTGCTGCCGACCAGGCCGAACTGCGCCGGCGTCAGCCCCAGTTCATCCATCATCGGCGCGGCCAGCAGGCCCACCACCATCTTGTCCATGGCGTTGACCACCAGGAAGAAGAACAACAGCACTGCGGTCAGCCACGCGCGGCGCGGCTGGTAGGACATGGTCATGCGAGGTCTCCGGGAGGGCGCTTATCGATCTCCGGGCGGCACCCGATAGGCTTGGCACCGCTCAATTCGTAACATGGATTACGTTTTCGAGCCAGTATGTTGGCCTGCTACAGTTCACGACATCCGTAAAAACGCGGACATGACGGGGCGGGCCCAGGCCACGCCCCGCGGGGAGAAAGGGTCGTCATGGAAAACAAGCTGACCGGGCTGGAGGGCCACGCCGGCTATGCCGCACCGCGCTATTCGCGCGGCCTGCGCACCACGCTGCTGCTGCTGGAAGCCGGCCGCCGGCTGCTGCGCGAGCGCACGCTGGAACAGGTCTCGATCCACGAGATCTGCGCGCACGCAGGCGTCACGACCGGCGCGTTCTACAGCCGCTTCGAAGGCAAGGAGAGTTATTTCAAGGCGCTGCAGGCCCTGGTGCTGGCCGCGCTGCGCAAGGGCATGGCCGAGCGCCTTGCGCAACTCGACACATGCCCGCCGACGCTGGAAGACGCCGTGTGCACGCTGGCGCGCGACAGCCGCATCTGGGCTTACCGCAATGCTGGAGTGCTGCGTGCCTCGCTGGTTGCCCGCGTCACCAGCGGCGAGGATCCGATCCGGCAGCTCAACCGGCAGTACATGGAAGACCTGGCCTCACGCCTGGCACGGCTGCATCCGGCGGGCGCCTCGCCGGAACTGGAACTGCGCATCCGCTTTGCGCACCAGGCGCTGGCCGGCACGCTGCTGTATGCGCTGATCAACCGCGAAAGCACCTTTGCGCTGTCGGACCGGCGGCTGGATATGGAGATGGCACGGGCGTTCCTGCTGTACGTGGCATAGCCACGCACCGCCAATGCAAAGAGGCCCCGCGGGGCCTCTTTGTTCTTCCAGCAAAGCGCGGCGGGACCGCCCTAGCCTTACTCCACCGTCACCGACTTCGCCAGGTTACGCGGCTTGTCCACGTCGGTGCCACGCGCGCAGGCCGTGTGGTAGGCCAGCAGCTGCAGCGGCACCACGTGCAGGATCGGCGAGAGATCGCCGTAGTGCTCGGGCAGGCGGATCACCTGGATGCCGTCGGACGACTGGATCTGCGTGTCGCTGTCGGCAAACACGTACAGGCGGCCACCGCGGGCGCGCACTTCCTGGATGTTGGACTTGAGCTTTTCCAGCAGTGCGTCGTTGGGGGCGACGGTGACCACCGGCATGGCTTCGGTAACCAGTGCCAGCGGGCCGTGCTTGAGCTCGCCCGCCGGGTAGGCCTCGGCGTGGATGTACGAGATTTCCTTGAGCTTGAGCGCGCCTTCCAGGGCGATCGGGTAGTGCAGGCCGCGGCCGAGGAACAGTGCGTTCTCGCGGCGCGCGAAGTCTTCCGACCAGGCGATGATCTGCGGCTCCAGCGCCAGCACGCCATGCAGCGCGGCGGGCAGGTGGCGCAGGTTGGTCAGGGCCTTGGCCTCGGCGTCTTCGGTCAGCAGGCCGCGCACCTTGGCCAGCGCCAGCGTCAGCATGTAGAGCGCGGCCAGCTGCGTGGTGAAGGCCTTGGTCGAGGCCACGCCGATCTCGGTGCCGGCGCGCGTCAGGAAGCGCATCTCGGTCTCGCGCACCATGGCGCTGGTGGCCACGTTGCAGACCGCCAGCGTGTGCACGTGGCCGAGCGCGCGCGCATGGCGCAGCGCGGCCATGGTGTCGGCGGTCTCGCCGGACTGCGAGATCACCACCACCAGCGCGCGCGGGTTGGGCACGGTTTCGCGGTAGCGGTATTCGCTGGCGACCTCGACCTGGGTCGGGATCCTGGCAATGCTCTCCAGCCAGTATTTGGCGGTGCAGCCGGAGTAGTAGCTGGTGCCGCAGGCCAGGATCAGCACGCTGTCGATGCCGGCAAAGACCTCGGCGGCGCTGCTGCCAAACAGCTCCGGCGAAATGCTTTCAATGCCTTCCAGCGTGTCGCCCAGCGCGCGCGGCTGCTCGAAGATCTCCTTCTGCATGAAGTGGCGGTACGGGCCCAGTTCCACCGATGCGGCGTGCGCTTCGACCACGCGCGCCTCGCGCTCGACCGGGTGGTCGTCGATGTCGTGGATGGTCACGCCGTCCAGCGTGATCTCGACCACATCGCCCTCTTCCAGGTAGATGATGCGGTTGGCGGTGCCGGCCACGGCCAGCGCGTCGGAGGCCAGGAAGGCCTCGTTCTCGCCCAGCGCCACCACCAGCGGCGAACCGGCGCGCGCGCCGACCACGCGGCCCGGCTGGTCCTTGGCGAACACGGCGATGGCGTAGGCGCCGTGCAGGCGCTTGGTCACCGCGCGCACCGAGGCGAACAGGTCGCCGCGCGTGGCACTGCTGGGGTAGGTGTAGGCCTGGTGGATCAGGTGGGCAACCACCTCGGTATCGGTCTGCGATTCAAAGCCGTAGCCGACCGCGCGCAATTCTTCGCGCAACGGCTCGTAGTTCTCGATGATGCCGTTGTGCACCAGCGCGATGGTCTCGCCCGACAGGTGCGGGTGGGCGTTGACGGTATCGGGCTTGCCGTGCGTGGCCCAGCGCGTATGCGCCACGCCGGTGAAGCCGGACAGGCCGGAAGCCTGCGTCTGCGCGTCCAGATCGGCCACGCGCGACACGGTGCGCGCGCGCTCGACCGCATCGTCGCGCACGACGGCGACGCCGCACGAGTCATAGCCGCGATACTCCAGGCGGCGCAGCCCTTCGATCAGGACCGGAACGATATTGCGCGTGGAAACCGCGCCGACGATGCCACACATGCTGAACCCCCGTTTGCTGGCGCCTGCCCATAGACCTCAGGCGCCGGTATGAATCCTGTGGCGCCGCCTCGCCGAGGCGGCGCGTACCCTGGCCGCCCGCGGGCGGCCCTCTGACGCTTACTTCTTCGGCTGCTTGACCGGGCGCTGCCAGGCGTCGATGGTCAGCTGCTTGGCCCG